>JBGTDP010000218.1:0-23928 GCA_041748255.1 Thermosynechococcaceae cyanobacterium
GAACCGTCTAATCCGGCCATCCTGGGGGGTGCGGCGCTCAGCAATATCTAGCTCCGCAATAATTTTGAACCGGGAAACAACTGCAGGAATCACCCGCTTGGGCAGGGGATTAAAGGCCTGCTGCAGCACCCCATCCTTACGAAATCGAATCCGCAGGTTATCTTCCTGGGGTTCAATGTGGATGTCAGAAATCTCTTCTTGAAGTGCTTTTGCCAAAACTTTGTTGACCAGGGCGACAATCGGCGCCGCCTCAGCATCTTGGACAGAGGTTGCCAGATCGTCCTCCTCCCGAGGCACATCCTGTAAGCTGCCTAGTCCATCAAGCCCATCTAGCTCAATCGGTTGAATGTCAACCTGGCCGTGCTTTTTAGCTTGTTCATCTAAGAACTTAGCAATCAGGTGCTGATAGTCTTCTAGGGTGATTACCAGCCGTTGGAGATTAATCCCCTGGGGCCGCAGCACCCGGCCTAAATCATCTAAGGCTCTTAGATTGTCCGGATCTACCATGGCGACCAGAACAGATTTGGGCACTGTCTCCTGCCAGGAAAGCGGCACAAGTTGGTAACGTCGGCAAATCTCAATTGGAATCAGCGTATTGATTAACCGGCTGATTTCATGGGCAGAGATCTGATCCAACTCAGGGTCAAGGGATTCAATTCCGTAGATGATCTTGAGTTCAAATAGCTGCTGCCGCTTATACTGGCGCAGCAGACCCAGCGGGAGCGGCTTACCGGTAATGATCTTTAATACTTCGGTCAGGGCCGTTCCAGTTTTGCGACTCTCCTGCAAAGCTTGCTGAATCTGCTCATGATCAGCGTAGCCAGCCTGAACTAGCTTGTTCCCAAAGGGAGATAAGCTTTGTCTAACAACCAGAGCCCGACGCTGAGAAGAACTATTGATCATAGGTAAACAGATGGCAAGGAGGCCGCTTGAGTTCCTAAACGTTTGTAAATCAACCCCCGATCTCGGCGACTATGTCCCTAAATCTCCAGCCGCTACCTGCTGGATCTGGAAGCCTGACTCCTATCTATCCTACCTAAGTTTAAACGTCCACCCTTTGGTGATCTGCCCAGAGGATTTAGCGGATGATTTAGCTGCCAGAGATTGGCAGCGATTCGGACAGAAGATTGTTAGGATAATGACGGTGATTGGTTACTTCAGGTCAAGTCAATCTGACTGCTTGGCTTAACTGAGAGAAAATTGAATGTCTGGCTCGATAAACTCAAGTCACGTTCACGATCCTAGGATTCAAGTCATTGTCTTTAACTGGATAGAGCACCATGAGTGAGGAAGAAAAACAATTAGAGAATCATGAGTCCTCAGGAGGAGACTCTTCCGGGTTTTCAGAGCAGCCCCTGCAAGCAGTGGATCCCGTTAACCTACAGGGATCTGATTCTCAGGTGACTGCAGACCCATTAACTGAACCGGGTCAACCTGCGAACGCCGGGGTTGACTCTAATTTGGCAGCAGAGTCTTTAGATACCCAAGCCCTTGCTCAAGTGGCTCAAGAGCTAGAGTCTTTGCGGGGCCAACTGGAGGAGCGAGATACCCAGTACAAGAGAATTGCGGCGGACTTTGACAATTTTCGCAAGCGAACCCAGAAGGAGAAAGAGGATCTCCAGCAGCAGACAAAGCGCAACACCTTGAGTGAATTGCTGCCGGTTGTGGATAGCTTTGAGCGAGCCCGCTCCCACATTAAACCCCAAACCGATGCTGAGGTTGCAATCCATAAAAGCTATCAGGGGGTCTATAAGCAGTTGGTAGACTGTCTCAAGCGGATTGGTGTTGCCCCCATGCGCCCCGAGGGCAAACCCTTTGATCCAAACCTGCACGAAGCTGTAATGCGAGAGGCCACCGAAGCCCACCCAGAAGGGACGGTACTCGAAGAGCTTGTCCGGGGATACCTATTGGGTGATCGGGTGCTGCGTCATTCTATGGTTAAAGTTGCTGCTGCCCCAGAGCCCGTGGTAGCCTCAGAGGAAAATACCTAGCGTTTTCTTAAATAAGGCAATGGCCCTACTTGGCTTAAGCTCAGCTTAGCTATGATAGGGCCAGCCGTTAAATTTTTGGGCTTTTTGCTTGTCTGGCTTGGGCAGATGGGGGTTTCTGGGGAAGATTTCTGCAGATAGAGAATTCACAGGCTTTGATAATGCACACTATGACCATCAGCCATGGGTAAGGTTATTGGAATTGACTTGGGGACAACCAATAGCTGCGTCGCCGTGCTCGAAGGGGGCAAGTCAATCGTGATCCCCAGTGTCGAAGGGGGGCGCACAACCCCTAGCGTGGTTGGGTTTGCAAAGGATGATCAGCGGCTAGTGGGGCAACCGGCAAAACGTCAGGCGGTTACCAATGCTGAGAATACTGTTTTTAGCATTAAGCGGTTTATTGGTCGTCGTTGGGGAGAAACCCAGCTAGAGCGCGATCGCGTGCCCTATACCTGTGTTCAAGGCAAAGATGAAACCGTTGATGTCCAAATTCGCGATCGCAGCTTAACCTCCCAAGAGCTTTCAGCGATGATTTTGCAGAAACTCAAAGGCGATGCTGAAAGCTATTTGGGCGAACCGGTTTCTCAGGCTGTGATCACGGTTCCTGCCTACTTTAGTGACGCCCAACGGCAAGCAACCAAGGATGCTGGCGCCATTGCTGGCTTGGAGGTGCTGCGGATTATTAATGAACCCACCGCCGCCTCAATTTGCTATGGACTGGACAAGCAGGATCAAGACCAGAAAGTGCTGGTCTTTGATCTAGGGGGCGGAACTTTTGATGTTTCAATCTTGCAGCTCGGAGATGGGGTGTTTGAAGTCAAGGCCACCTCTGGGAACAACCACTTAGGCGGAGATGATTTTGACGAGTGTATTCTCCGGTGGATGATCGGCAATTTTCAGGCCAGCGAAGGAATTGACCTTGCCCCAGATAAGATGGCCCAGCAACGGCTAAGAGAAGCGGCAGAAAAGGCCAAAATAGAGCTTTCTAGTACCCTGGCAACCCCGATAAATCTGCCCTTTATTACTGCTGATCAGACTGGCCCCAAGCATCTAGAGATGGAATTAACTCGGGCTAAATTTGAAGAGCTGATCCAGGCTTTAATCGAAGCAACCCTTGAACCAATGCAGCAGGCCCTCAAAGACAGTGGCTTGTCTCTGAGTGAGATTGATCGAATTATCTTAGTGGGGGGCTCTACCCGCATCCCCGGAGTGCTTAAGGCAATTCGCAAGTTTTTTAACGGCAAAATGCCGGATCGCTCAGTCAATCCCGACGAGGCTGTAGCCCTGGGGGCTGCGATTCAAGCCGGGATTCTGGGGGGGGAAGTTAAAGATCTGCTGCTGCTGGATGTGACGCCGCTTTCCTTAGGGCTGGAAACCTTGGGGGGTGTATTCACGAGAATTATTGACCGCAACACTACCTTGCCGACAAGTCGCTCCCAAGCTTTTTCCACGGCAGTAGACGGACAAACCTCGGTGGAGATTCAGGTACTCCAGGGCGAACGGGCGATGGCCAAAGACAATATTGCTCTGGCTCAATTTGAGTTGACTGGAATTCCCCCGGCTGCTCGCGGGGTTCCTCAAATTGAAGTCACCTTTGATATAGATGCCAACGGCATCTTAAATGTCTCAGCCCAAGACAAGGGCACCAATCGGCAGCAGAGCATTCAAATCACCAATCGCGGGGGGTTAAGTTCCCTGGAGGTTGAAAGAATGCGCCAAGAGGCTGAGGTTTACGCCGAACAAGATCATCAGCAAAGACAGCTCGTAGAACTCAAAAATCAGGCAGATACGATCCTGTACAGTTATGAGACGACCCGGCGAGAGAATCGGGCTTTGATTAGTCAGGAATTGCTCACCCAAGCTGATCAGGCCGCTGCTCAGATAAAAGCTGCGATCGCTGATGCTAGAGAGGGAGATGAACTGCGGCAAGCCTTAGAAACGCTGCAGCAGGTTTTATTGGCTATTGGCACCTATATTTATCAACATAGTCAGCTAACTGAAGACTCCTTGGCTAGGCCAGAGAACCCTGAAGAGAACCCTGATCAGGCTGGCCGGGACCTCTTTAATAATGATAACCCGACGGTCATCAGTGATAATAGTGACGATACTGTGATTTCTGATTATGAGGCTATTGACTAGTGGTCGTGGCCTAACCTTGTTGATTTTTTGTGCTTAAAGTGATCCTATGGCCCGTGACTACTACGATATTCTTGGCGTTTCCCGCGATTCCGACTCGGAGAGTTTGAAGCTGGCCTATCGCCGCCTAGCGCGTAAGTATCATCCTGATGTGAACAAAGAGGCTGGGGCTGAAGAACGCTTTAAAGAAATTAATCGTGCCTACGAAGTTCTCTCTGATTCCGAAACTCGCACTCGTTACGATCGGTTTGGGGAAGCTGGAATTGGCGCGGGTGCAGGTGCAGGCGGCTTCCAGGACTTCGGCGACATGGGCGGCTTTGCCGATATCTTTGAAACCTTCTTTAGTGGCTTTGGCGGCGCTGGTGGCGCTGGTGGCCAAACCAGCCGCCGTCGCGGGGGACCAACTCGCGGCGATGATCTGCGGTTTGATCTACGGCTGGATTTACGGGAAGCAGTTTTTGGCGGCGAAAAACAAATCCGCATCAGTCACCTAGAAACCTGCGACACCTGTGATGGCTCGGGGGCAAAGCCGGGAACCCGTCCCCGCACCTGTTCTACCTGTACTGGATCAGGGCAAGTGCGGCGAGCCACTCGGACTCCCTTTGGCAGCTTTACCCAGGTTTCGGTCTGTCCCACCTGTAACGGTAACGGCCAAGTCGTGGAAGATAAATGCGACACCTGTGGCGGTGATGGAGTCAATCAGGTGACCAAACGGCTTAAGATTGCTATTCCAGCGGGGGTAGATACGGGCACTCGCCTGCGGGTATCAAATGAAGGGGATGCCGGACAAAAAAGCGGCCCGGCTGGAGATCTCTACGTTTATCTTTATATTCAGGAAGATTCGGAGTTTCAACGCGATGGGATCAATATCCTCTCAGAGCTGAAGATTAGCTATTTGCAAGCCATTCTCGGTTGTCGGCTGCCGATGAATACCGTCGATGGCGAAGAAGAGTTGACGATTCCGCCCGGAACCCAACCCACTACGGTTCTGACCCTAGAAAATCATGGGGTCCCCCGTCTCGGGAACCCAGTCAGTCGTGGCGACCACCTGATCACTGTTTTAGTTGAGATTCCCAGTCGGATTACCCCAGAGGAACGGGAGTTGTTAGAAAATCTCGCTAAGATTAAGGGAGCCAGGACCGAAAAAGGGGGGCGAGAGGGATTTTTTGGAGGACTATTTCGGGGATGAGTGAGCCAACCCCACTGCAATCTAGCGCCGATGTCCAAATGGATTTAAGGGGAACCCCTTGCCCTCTTAATTTTGTGCGCACAAAACTCCGTCTAGAACAAATGGACCCAGGGGCGCTGCTGGAAGTTTGGCTTGATCCTGGGGAGCCGATTGAGCAGGTGCCGGATAGCTTGAGAATGTCTGGGTATACAGTTGAAGACCTTGAAGACCGCTCAGGATTCTTCTCCCTCAAGGTCCGGCGGCCTACTGCTCAATGAGTGTAGTATCTGAGACGGCACTACCTGGAACGGTGTTGGCAGCTCAGGCCAACTACTATCAGGTTCGATTAGACTCCGCCCAAGAGCTGCTTTGTACCCGGCGATCGCGACTCAAAAAAATCGGTCAACAGGTGATGGTCGGAGATCACGTGGTCGTGGAACCTGACTGGGAGGGAGATCGGGGCGTGATTACCCAGGTTCTCCCGCGAAGGACGGAACTTGATCGTCCCCCCGTTGCCAATGCTGACCAAATTCTCGTGGTTTTTGCCTTAGAAGAACCGTCTTTAGATCCGCTGCAACTCAGTCGATTTTTGGTCAAAGCTGAGTCAACGGATCTGGAGGTTGTGCTGTGTCTAAACAAGCAGGACTTAGTCTCAGACGAGCAACAAGCCCAATGGAGATCGCGACTGCAAGCGTGGGGCTATCAGCCGATTTTAGTTAGTATTCAAGATAATCAAGGCTTAGTAGAGCTGCAAGCCCAATTTGAACACAAGCTAACGGTTGTCTGTGGTCCCTCAGGGGTAGGCAAATCTAGCTTGATTAAACACTTGATTCCCCAGTCTGAGTTAAGAGTCGGTGAAGTCTCTGAGCGCTGGGGTAAAGGACGTCATACCACCCGGCATGTGGAGCTATTTGAGCTGCCAACGAGTGGGTTACTAGCTGATACCCCTGGCTTTACTCAGCCTGCTCTGGAGAGTCTGCCGCAAGCGCTAGCGAGTTACTTTCCAGAAGCTCGGCAAAGGTTAATGAATTCTGCTTGTCAATTTAATAACTGCCTGCATCGAGATGAGCCCAATTGTCGGGTTCAGGGGAACTGGGAGCGGTATCAACACTACCTAGATTTTCTTGATCAAGTTATTGCCCAGCAAACTCAGAGCAATCAGCTTAGCGATCCAGACACAACTGTCAAACGTAAGGCCAAAGGTCAAGGCCAGCACCAGGACGAACCAAAGCTAGCCACTAAAAAATATCGCCGCCCCTCCCGTCGGGCTGAGCAGCAAACTCTGCAAAAGCTCTATCAAGACGTTGAAGACTTTTTACCCGATCAAAGCTAAAATCTTCAACCCTAAAAAAATCAAATTAAGCTCGGAAAACTCTCCAAGCAAGCCTTGAGGAGGGTGCGATTCAAGGAATTATATTTTGTCTGACCCTCTCTTCTTTGCTGGATTAAGCCTGCCTCAGCAAGGGTTCTGGAGTGATGACAAAAGAGCGCCAGGCTAATGTCCAGGTGATTGGCAATTTCGGAACCGCTGACTTCTTCGCCCTCGGCCAGTAGCTCTACAATTCGCAGCCGAGTTGGATCAGACAAGGCTGAGAAGATTTTTGCCCGCTGTTCACTGTCCTCTATGCTCCTGGCAGAAAGCTGGAGGGGGTGGCTGTCCTTAGGGTTACTCATGGGTTGTAAATTGTTCTAGCTCTATCTTATCTGTTAGGGTGGTTACTTAAATAGTTAAACAACCACTTGACTTAAAAGATAATCCCCTTCTATGATTGTAGTTAAATAGTTGCTTGACTACTTGACCTAAAAATTCCAGCTTGATTCCTGTCAAGGAGATAAAAATGTCAGAACAAACCTCCATAACGCTTAGTGCCAGTAATTTTGAACTTGAAGTTCTAGAAAGCTCAGGACCAGTACTCGTAGATTTTTGGGCGCCCTGGTGTGGCCCCTGCCGGATGCTTAGCCCACTGGTAGAGGAATTGGCGGCTGAGTTTGTTGGGCAGGCCAAAGTTGGCAAATTGAATGTCGATCAGGTTCCTGAGCTGGCAAGCCGCTACCAAATCTCGGCGATTCCGACCCTGCTTTTCTTTTCCAAAGGCCAGATTGTTGATCGGGTGCAGGGTGTAGTTCCTAAAAAAGAACTGGCGAGAAAACTAGAGAACCTGCAACAGCAGGATTCTATCTTGGGCCAGGCAGCCTAAATCCTTTGTCCTGTGATAGATCTGCTCAAAGCGCAATCAAAAGAGGATTAGAAAGTGGGCCAGTCAAGTTCTAAGACGATCATTCTCAGCCACTCAACTGAGCGGCAAACTCTAGCTGTCTACTCGCCTCCAGCTTCAACGGCCTGACCGGAACTACCTACAAGAGCGTTAAATCTATGAATGCCAAGCTAAATCTACTTTCACCGGTAAAACTAGGTCCCTACGAACTTCCCAATCGGATTGTCATGGCTCCCTTGACCCGTAATCGCGCCGCTGAGGGGAACGTGCCCCAGCAACTGAATGCCACCTACTATGCTCAACGGGCTTCAGCGGGATTAATCATCTCAGAGGCAACCCAAGTTTCACCCCAGGGAGTTGGCTATCCCAGCACCCCTGGCATCCATTCCCCAGAGCAAGTTGAGGGCTGGAAATTGGTGACTGAGGCTGTGCATGAGCGGGGTGGGAAAATTTTTCTTCAGCTCTGGCACGTCGGTCGGATCTCCCATCCTTCCCTGCAACCGGAGAATGCTTTGCCTGTCGCCCCCAGCGCGATCGCCCCGGCAGGAGAAGCTATGACCTATGAAGGGATGCAATCGTTTGTCACCCCCCGCGCATTAGAAACCAATGAGATTCCCGGCATCGTGGAGCAATACCGTCAAGGTGCTAAGAATGCCCAGGCTGCTGGGTTTGATGGTGTCGAGATCCACAGCGCCAACGGTTACCTGCTGGATCAGTTTCTCCAGGATGGCTCTAACCATCGCAACGACGAGTACGGCGGCTCGATTGAAAACCGGGCGCGACTATTGATGGAAGTGACCGCTTCGGTCACGCAAGTTTGGGGTGCAGACCGGGTGGGAGTCAGACTCTCCCCCAGCGGCACTTTTGGGGATATTCACGACGCCAATCCCGAAGCCCTGTTCAGCTATGTTGTTAATGTTTTGAACCGCTTCGGCCTGGCCTACCTGCATCTGGTTGAACCCAGGGTTGATGGCAATGTCACCCTGGAAGAGAATTCTACGCGGATGACCTCCGGCTTCTTTCGCCCAATTTTTCATGGAACGTTGCTGTCTGCAGGAGGCTACGATCGCGATCGCGGCGAGTCAGTTCTGGCAGCAGGAGAGGCCGATCTAATCGCCTACGGCAGGCTGTTCCTAGCGAATCCTGATCTGCCCCAGCGGTTTGCTCTGAATGCAGCCTTAAATGAATGGGATCGCTCTACTTTCTATGGGGGAACCGAAAAAGGGTACACCGACTATCCCTCTCTAGAACTGCAGACGGCATAAGAGTCAGACCACCGTGCCTGAACAACGACCGAGCTAAATAAGGAGCAAAAACATGAAGCAGCGAAAACTAGGCGATCAGGGATTAAGCGTTTCAGAACTGGGCTTAGGCTGTATGGGAATGTCAGAGTTCTACGGCACCCCGGATCAAAAGGAGGCAATGGCCACCATTCATCGGGCCTTGGAACTAGGGCTAAACTTTCTGGATACCGCCGACATGTATGGCGTAGGTGACAATGAGGAGCTAGTCGGCAAAGCAATTCAAGACCGGCGGGAACAGGTAATTCTGGCAACTAAGTTTGGCAATGTGCGCGGTAGTGATGGCAGCTTCCAGGGGGTGAACGGCAAACCTAACTATGTGCGTTCCGCCTGCGACGCTAGTTTGAAACGTCTGGGGGTTGAAGTGATTGACCTGTATTACCAGCATCGAGTGGATGCCAATACCCCAATTGAAGAAACCGTGGCAGCGATGGCGGAGTTGGTTCAAGCAGGAAAGGTTCGCTATTTGGGCTTGTCTGAGGCTGCCCCCGAAACCCTGCGCCGTGCCCATGCGGTGCACCCCATTTCTGCCCTGCAGACTGAATACTCTCTCTGGAGCCGGGAACCAGAAGCTGAGATTTTGCCCACCTGCCGGGAGCTAGGAATTGGCTTTGTTCCTTACAGTCCTCTGGGTCGAGGCTTTCTGACTGGCAAAATCAAAAGCCTCCAGGACTTAACTGAGGGAGACTTCCGATCTGAACGCTATCCCCGGTTTCAGGGTCAAAATATCCAGCAAAACCTGAAATTGGTACAACGAGTTGAAGAAATTGCCGCTGCCAAGGGCGTGGCACCGGGGCAGTTGGCCTTAGCCTGGGTGCTCGCTCAGGGAGAAGACATTCTCCCTATCCCCGGCACCAAACGACGCTCTTACCTAGAAGAGAATATTGCTGCAGTTCAGATTGCCCTAAGTCCGGAGGAACTGGCTCAAATTAGTCAGGCACTGCCACCAGGGATCGCTGCCGGAAACCGTTACGCAGACATGAGCAGCGTGAATCGTTAGAAACTCTTATCGAGCTCCAACAGGTAAGTTCTAGAAGCTAGGCATCAGACTAAATCTAGCTTGGCAATAGTTTGGCGCGATCGCTTAGTTCCTTGGTCGAACCTCCGGTCAAACGAATTCACTACATTTTGGGTTGGTGAGCTGTAGAGAAGTTATCGTTAAGTCACTAACATTGAGGTGCTAATCGATAGAGAGCAAGCAAACCGTGAATTTTGCAGATATAGAAAGCAAATCTCAAACAATCCGAATTCTTGCTATCTCGGGAAGCCTTCGTCAGGGTTCATCCAACTCTGCTTTGCTTCAGGCAGCAATGGCATTGTCGCCTCAAAATATCAAGATGAAGTTGTATGGTGGACTCGGTGATTTGCCATATTTTAATCCTGACCTTGAACCAACGGAACTGCCTACAGTTAAAGAATTTCGCACACAAGTTAAATGGTCTGATGGCTTGATAATTTCAAGCCCAGAGTATGCTCATGGTGTGCCGGGCGTATTGAAAAATGCGCTGGATTGGTTAGTCGGTGGTGAAGAATTTGTGGGTAAACCGATCGTATTGTTCAACGCATCGCCGCGAGCAATTCACGCCCAAGCCTCAATCACTGAGATTGTTACAACAATGGCAGGACGAATTGTCCCTGAAGCCTCAATCACCGTTCCTCTGCTTGGTAAGAATCTTGATGCAGCTGCAATTTCTGCTGACTTGGAGACTTCGAATCAATTAAAAGCCGCAATAATTTCATTTAAAGATGCTATTGAGCAATTTCAGAGGCTGTAGAGCTATAAAGCATGGTTTAACAGGTTGAAGAAGTTGCCGTCCCTTGTATAAAGAATAAACTAAAGCTAGGGCAATCCCAAGCCAGGGTTAAGAGGACACGTCATGACCCCTAAAACTCAATCTAAGGTGCTTTATGAGCAGGATTTCAACCTTTGGCTAGAGAATATGGCAGCCAAGTTAAGCGCGCGTGACCTTAATGAATTGGACTGGGAGAATCTAATTGAGGAAATTGAAGCCTTGGGTCGGCATGAAAAGCGGGAACTAATCAATCGATTGGAGATCCTTCTGGCTCACCTGCTCAAGCGAACTTATATTGATTCAGCCTATGACAATCGTGGTTGGGAGCTGACGATTAGGGAGCAACGTAGGCAGATTCAACTTCAATTAGAGCAGTCCCCCAGTCTAAATCGTTATTTTTCCGAAGTCTTTGAGCGCTGTTGGCAGTATGCCCTCTCACAGGTGAGGCAAGAATATGCCAAAGTTTCCTTTCCGGATCAGTGGCAATTCAGCCATGAGCCTGAAGTAATTCTTTCAAAGGTATTTTGGCAGTAATTAGATAATTTTTTTTGATCTACGCTCTTTGACAGCATTGCTTTACGCTCAAGAAGACCTGCGCTAAGAGACGTTTCCTGATCCAACGCCGGAGTCAGGGGAAGTCGTGATCCAGGTGACAATGGCCACCACTACCTTGTCCTTTATTACTCCTTTTTGTAACTCTGATTTGGAGATTTGGGATAATGCAAGTCCCATCGCAAAAGTAGCAGATTGAATATAGCCTTTACCGAGGCTCTAATAGAGGATCAAATATTGTGGACTGAAGCTTTCCAAGGCGACTAGCTAAGACCAGGGATTGGGCGATCGCGCAACGCTGACACCACTGCTACCAGGTTCAAGGCCGCCATCTCTCCAGCTTTATGGGACCAATCGTGCCTGTAGTTGGTATCCAAATATGACTCTCCCGGACCCGGACCCTTATTCCAGTAGGTCCATGCTTGTCCTGGAACGGTGAAGCCGACATCCAGTAGTGCTCCTGTCATCTCATTGATCACATGATGGGCACCGTCTTCGTTGCCGGTAACCACGAACCCGGCAACATGATTATAGGCAACGGGTCGCCCCTGATCGTCTGTCTCCGAGAGCAAGGCATCCATGCGCTCCAGCACCCGCTTAGCCACACTTGACATCTGCCCCATCCAGGTGGGACTTGCCATAATCAGAATCTCGGATGCCAGGACCTTTGACCGGATCATCGGCCACTCATCCCCATCTCCCTCATCGGAAGACACACCCGGTCGTACGTTGTAGTCAACGACGCGCAGCAGTTCTGACTCAACTCCGTGTTTGTCCAGTGCTTGCATGACAATCTGCGCCAAGGCTTCGGTATTGGATGGTTGTGGTGACAGCTTTAGAGTGCAGTTGAGAACTAGAGCCTTCAAGCTCATGGGGCTACCTTTATGTATGTGTATAAGAGCGTTTTTACAAGATCGGAATAAGAAGTGCCAAACTCAGCTAAATGTCTAGAGAAATAAACTTTACCTCATCGAAAATATTAACTGCCAGCAGCGTATATCAAACCTGTATTTTTTGGGTTTTATGGCTAGCAGTGCAAGTTCTTAACTCGCAATTAGCTTTCTCTCAGGGATTTCTCAGTTTGACATGATTTAATTGTCACAAAGATAAAAGTACCCTTCCAATTTCTGTAGCTATCTCAGCTCTTTTAGATCGCTCAGCAGGAGAACTAGCAAGGAAGAAATGGATGCTAAAGGCAAATATCTGTCGATAGGCCGACTGGCCTATTTACTATTTAAAGGAAAAAACTCATGATTTTCTCTAGGAGTAAAAAGATTGCAGCGGCAGCCGCTCTTTTGGGGACGTCGGCCCTTGCAGTCTTGGTCGCCCCTATGGTGCATACCATCGCCTCTGACCACGTCGACTCACCTACGGTCAACCAAGATCATGGCTCCGATCTAAACGATACCTGGGCGTTTCTTGATCCGAACGACAACTCCAAGGTGGTCATCGCGATGTCAACTCAGCCATTTATCCTATCCTCGGAGGCGATTGGTCAAGCTATCTTCGACAACAACATCCGGTACCGTTTTGAGATCGAAAACACCGGCGATGCGAAGCCAGATCGGTTTGTTGATGTCACCTACTCCCAGGGACTTGGCCGCTTGAAGCCGCAGACAGCCACCATTCGGCTTCCCAACGGTCAGAGCTTTACCGCGCCTGTGACTATTGCGACGCAAGAGAATACTCCACCTAAACCGGCAGTGACAAATAGTCCTAGCACCGGAGCCAGCTTCTTTGCAGGCGCAGTCGATGATCCCTTCTTTCTAGACAATACTGCTGCAAACCGCTTTGTTCTATCGTCGATCATGAAGCCGGGAAGCCCAGATCGATCAGTATTTCAGCGGGGTCGAGACACCTATGCAGGCTTCAACACACTAGTAACGATTGTCAGCGTTCCAGCAAAAATGTTGCGGGGTAACTCTAATGTTATTGGCATTAATTCAGTTACACAGCGTCAACGTCTTCAGGTTGTCGGAACTAACGGTCGGGTCCGTGGGACTGGCCCATGGGTTACCCTTGATCGCGATGGGGGTCCTTTGGTCAACAATGGCCTCATTCCTGCTGGACGCAAAGACGAGTACAACGGGGCCTCGACGGTAGATGATGCCCGCGGTAGGTTTCAAGCTGATATTGTCAAATCCCTAAAAGGCTTTGGCACTGACCAAGCCCACATCAACATGATCCTGAATGCA
This sequence comes from Thermosynechococcaceae cyanobacterium, assembly GCA_041748255.1. GTDB lineage: Bacteria > Cyanobacteriota > Cyanobacteriia > Thermosynechococcales > Thermosynechococcaceae > JBGTDP01. Next base: position 13,350 of record JBGTDP010000218.1, read on the forward strand.
GTGGTGCGTAAGGGCGATATTCTGCGCCTCGACCTTAAAGTCCCCAATAAAGGCCCAGGTGGTGGCAACAACCCCAACGGCGGCTTTGGGAAAATGGGAGGGCGTCGTCTGGGTGACGATGTGGCTGACGGCGTTTTCACAATGATCAACAACGGTAAACCCCTGAGCGACAATGTCGATGCCAATGAAGTGCCGTTCCGCAATATGTTTCCCTTCGTTGCTGATTCGATTCAGCCAAACCCGCGTGGTGTAGACAGTCCAGATGATCGGACACGTCTCTAACTCCTTGCTATACCCACGCTGACGGTAAATAGAGTCAGTGTGGGTATTTTCTATAAACGGTTTGAAGAAGAACTAGATAGAAGTCAACTATTTGCGCAAACAACGCCTGTTTCATCCGCTCCACCATAAAAGTAAGCCGTTTCCGATGTAGCAGCACACATTAGAGGAATACTTTGATGCTTCGAACACAACCATATGCTTGGTGGTCTCTGGGATTGGCATCCTTGCTTTATGCCATTGTTGTACCTAACAGTGCCCATGCAGCCAGCCTCACACTTACGCCTACAACGGCCTTCGAGGATGGCTTTTTTCACTACGATTACACGATCAGCAACGATACTAACAGTGATTTTCTGCTGGTCACCCTTGATGTAGCAGCTCAACCTAACGCGATTCAGAATCTGGTCGCCCCCACTGGCTTTTTTTCCAATTTCGATGCCGGCCTTGGACTGTTAGACTTTGCTGGTCAAGAAAGCATAGGCTTTCCCGCAGGATCGACATTCACTGGTTTTGAGTTTGACAGCCCACTACAGCCAAGAGCATCAAGCTTTACAGCTCTGCGCCTAGACGCAAATGAGAATCCTGTAACCTTTACAGGAAGGACACAAGCTCCAGCACCAGTACCGGAACCAAGCTCGACAGCGGGACTAGTGGCACTCGTATCCGGCTTTTTATTGTTAAGACGATTTTCAGCAAAAAGGCAAAGGCTGGCTGTCGCTGCTTCTATACAACCGCTCCAGAATAGTGTCGATAGCTCAACGTGCCAGCAACTTTCATAGTGATACGCCTGCGCCGATGACAGGCTGTTGATTGGCGCAGATGTTTCTTTAAATAGACAATTTAGGCTACAGATTCGGATGAAAATTAACGATTTGAGGTATTCATCGACGGCTGTGCTCACTAGTGTTGTAGTGCTTGGCATGGCTGCATTGAGCTTCTATGCTTACCACAATTGGCAGCTATCGCCTGCAACCAAATCAGCCACGATGCCATCCACCTTAAACAATACGGCCACTGATCCAATCCGCTTTATGGAAAACCGGGTCAAGCAAGACCCTGAGGATTTTGTTGCCCTCAATAAACTTGCTGGCTACTACCTTCAGCGCCTGCGCGAGACCGGCAACGTTGCGTATATCGATCTTACCGCTCGTGCCGCTCGTGCCTCCCTTACCGCTGTCCCTGCAGAAGTAAATAGCGGCGGACTCGCGGCTTTAGCGCAGACTGAGTTTGCATCCCACAACTTCGCCGCTGCTCGTGACCACGCTCTGCAATTGACAACGCTTGATCCAGGTAAGAGCTACCCGTATCAGATGCTGGGCGATGCACTGCTGGAACTAGGTAATTACGAGCAAGCGATCGCTGCTTTTAAGCAGATGGAGCAGAGAAACAAGATTGGTGGGAGTGTCAGTGTAGAAACGCGGCAAGCGCGACTAGCCCTACTGCAGGGCAATCCTGATAGTGCTCAACAGCACTTCTCGAACGCCCTTGCTTTCGCTCGTAACCTACCCCTACGGCCGCCGGAAACCCTTGCCTGGTGCCACTGGCAGCTAGGAGAAACAGCTTTTGCCATCGGCAACTACGAAATCGCTGAGCAGCATTATCGCAATGCACTAATGGCCTTTCATGGCTACTTCAATGCCCTTGCCTCCCTAGGTCGTGTCCGTGCAGCTCGTGGTGACTTACCGGGTGCGATCCAGCAATATGAAGAAGCAGTAAGGCGACTTCCCGATCCTACGTTTGTTGCTGCGCTCGGAGACCTCTACAAGCTAGCGGGCAATGAGAAAGATGCAGCAGCGCAGTATGCGTTGGTTGAGGAGATTGGACATCTTAGCGTAGTAAACGGCACGCTGTATAACCGTCAACTGGCACTTTTCTACGCTGATCACAACCTGAAACCGGAAGTAGCCTACACGAACGCCAAGCAAGAGTATGCGGTGCGACGTGATATCTACGGGGCGGATGCTCTCGCTTGGACAGCACTGAAAGCAGGCAAACTTACGGAAGCACAAGTGGCGATCAAACAGGCGCTGAGACTAGGAACGCAAGACGCCAAACTGTTTTATCACGCGGGGATGATTGCCCGTGCTGCTGGAGATCAAGCTGCTGCCCATGATTTCCTTCAGCGTGCTCTCACGCTCAACCCACAGTTCGACCCATTACAGGCCGTAGTTGCCAAGAAAGCCCTTGCAGAATGAGTAGCACGCATTGCCAACTGAGTTCACAGTTCTAGGGGGATGATCAAATTGGAGAATGACTATGTTTAAGCGTCTCATGCGACACCGCCTAGCTGTAACCACTCTTGCTGCCATAGTCTTCCTCTGGGCTTTCACCCCTACAGCAGCGATCGCCCACCCATTGGGAAACTTCACTACTAACCACTTCAGTCGCATTGAGCTGGAGCGCGATCAGCTTAATGTTCACTATGTAGTTGACAGCGCAGAAATTCCTACCTTTCAGGTGCTCCAAGCGGCTGACACAAATGGCGATGGCAAGCCGTCGGATGCAGAACTCCAGGCGTACCTGGCGAGTATCGCTCCGCAGTATGCCGATGGCCTTGTCCTCACCGTGGATAATAGCCGAGTACCGCTTGAGATCGAGGCAAAACAGGTGACAACCCTGCCCGGAGCCGGTGGGCTGCCAACCCTACGAGTAGAGGCTGACTTTGGTGGCCCAGTGCCTAGAGGCACTACAAGTACAGCCCATCGCCTTCAATTTGAGGATACCAATCATAGCGATCGCCTGGGATGGCGCGAAATTGTTATAGCACCTGCTACGGGAGTGACTGTTTTCAATAGCTCTGCCTTTGGCAATCCCGTCACCGATGAACTGCGGGCCTATCCGCAAGACCGGCTGGCTGCCCCTCTAGATGAGCGCGCCGCTGAACTATCCTGGACGACAGGTGCAGTTCCCGCTAATGCCACTGGGTTACGCACCCGCGAAGGCCGCCCCGTGGCCCAGTCCCAGGGCGATCAGCTTGCAGAATTAATTGCGGTACAAAAAATCACTCCTACCGTTGCGCTCCTCGGTTTACTAGTTGCAGCTGCACTAGGGGCTCTGCATGCATTTTCGCCCGGTCATGGCAAAACAGTAGTCGGTGCTTACCTAGTGGGTGCAAGGGGGACGCCACGTCATGCCGCCTTCCTTGGCTTGACGGTCACAATTACGCATACAGCGGGCGTCTTTGCCCTCGGCTTTGTCACACTCCTTGCCTCAGAGTATGTAGTGCCTGAGCGGTTGCTGCCCATCCTCAGTTTTGTTTCCGGGGGGATTGTAACGGCAATCGGGTTAAGGCTGTTTGTGCGGCGGTTACGTGCAGCACGTGGTAAGACCAGAATAAATGGTCATACCCATGCTCCTGACCACGGGCACAATCATACAGATCATGATCATGCGCACGATGACCATGCTGATCAAAGTCATGGGCACACACACGTGCACTCCCATGGTGGGCAGCCCCACTCTCATTTGCCACCGGGGGCCGATGGTACGCCAGTGACTTGGCGCAGCCTTCTGGCCCTTGGGATTTCCGGTGGAATACTACCCTGTCCCTCGGCGCTAGTGGTTCTACTTAGCGCGATCGCCCTGCATCGGATTGGCTACGGTCTGTTGCTGGTTGTTGCTTTTAGCATTGGCTTGGCAGCAACGCTGACCAGCATCGGCCTAGCGTTCGTATATGCAGGAGGATTCATTCAGCGCTCAAGGTTAGGGAAGATTGACAATCGACTGGTCCGCCTGCTGCCCGTTGCCAGTGCCTTTGTGATCATGTGCCTGGGCGCAGTGATCTGCTATGAGGCAGTTGCTTCGACAGGGCTCAACCTTTTTGCTGTCAAGCCTGCTGCCGCTGCTCAAATTGGCGAGGTCACTCCAGGCGTTGCACCACCGTTTGCCAGCCTAGGGGGGTTAGCAGTGCTCGGCTTGGGATTAGTTTTCGGTCTCAAGCACGCAACGGAGGTCGATCACGTCGTTGCCGTTTCCACCATCGTTAGTGAACATCGCAATCTTGCCCGTGCAGCCTTGGTCGGTGCCTGGTGGGGCGTCGGGCATACCACCTCTTTGATTATTGTTGGTACGGTTGTGCTTGCCCTAGGCGTGGCAATTCCAGAATATATTGCCACTTGGTTGGAGTTCGGCGTTGCACTGATGATCATTGGCCTTGGAGCAGTTGCAGTGGCACGGGCACGGCGTGGACGCTTCAAATTTGCTCAAGCCCAACGTCAGCGATCGCAGGTCCATATCCATCGGCACGATCATGACAGCAGGAGCCACGCGCACCTTCACTTCCACGAGTCAGATCGACAACACACAAGGATGAATCGGTCGCACTCACACACCATCAAGCATGTTGGGCTTAAACCGCTGATTGTAGGTGCAGTGCATGGCCTCGCTGGATCAGCAGCGCTGACGTTGCTGGTACTGACACAGATTCAGTCGCCCGTTGTGGGGCTGCTTTACTTAGCAGTCTTCGGGCTGGGTTCAATTGTCGGGATGTTGTTGATGTCGGGCCTGATTGGGCTGCCTTTTGCACTCAGCGCGCGCAAGCTTACGGGTATTAACTATCGCTTACAAACTATTGCCGGTGTTTTGAGTATCGCCTTTGGGGTTTGGTATGCCTACCGGATCAGCAGCGACAGCGCTTTAGCAACGCTGTTTGCGGCCACTCAAATTGCCCATCATTAGGAGGCTGTATGCCGAAAGCAAAAATTTGTCCTATCCGAGTTAATTTTCCAAGATGTGTATAGCAGAGAAATTTCCTCAAGCCAGAGCAGCCAGAACAGTATGATGAGTTTGACGGGTGTGGAAGATTGAAGTGCTGGCAGCATTACTTTACGGTCAAGAAGACCTGCGCTTAGAGACGGTTCCTGATCCAGTTCCAGGGCCAGGAGAAGTCGTGATCCAGGTGACAACGGCCACCACCTGCGGTACGGATCTCAAGGTCTGGCGGCGGGGAGGCCATGCCAAGATGCTGAAGCCGCCAACACTTTTTGGGCACGAAGCTGTGGGGCAGATTGTGGCACTGGGAGAAGGTGTCACGGGCTGGAGAATCGGAGATAGAGTCGTCGCCAACAACTCCGCTCCCTGCATGGACTGCTTCTTTTGCCGCCGCCAGGAATATTCCCTGTGTACCAACCTCACCTTTAACAACGGCACGTTTGCAGAATATTTAAGAATCCCAGCAGCGATCGCGCAACACAACCTATTGCCAGTTCCCGATCGCTTGCCGGATGCGCTGGCCTCGATGACTGAACCGCTGGCCTGCGTCCTCCATGGGGTGGCCCGCTCTGGGCTTAAATCCCAACCAGGATTGGAGCAGCGAGTCGTGGTTTTAGGGGATGGAGCGATCGGACTGATGTTTGTCGCAGTCCTGGCTCAGCAGGGGGCAAATGTGATCCTTTTCGGTGGGCATGATCAGCGCCTAGAGATTGGCACCAAGCTGGGGGCTACTCAAACCTTTAATTACCGGCAAGTTGAAAATTTACCAGCCCTGGTCAAGGATCTAACCCAAGGGTATGGTGCCGATGTTGTGGTTGAAGCAACCGGAGTTCCATCGGTATGGGAGCAAGCGATCGCCTGTGCCCGTCCGGGGGCAACGGTGAACTTGTTTGGGGGCTGTCCCCGTGACACAACGATTACCGTCAACACCGAGCGGCTTCACTACAGTGAGTTGACCCTTAAGGGCGTGTTTCACAACACCCCTACCTACGTTCGTGCTGCGTTGGATCTCTTGGCGAGTCGCACCCTGCCCTTTGAACTTTTGGTGAATGATCGCCAGCCCTTGCAAAATTTGGAGCAAGTCTTTCAAGATATGAAAAACCGCCAAACCATCAAGGCCGCGATCGGGGGATGATTGGCAATTAGCCGTTTGTAGGTGACCTCTCTATTGGAGTGTCCGCAGATGATCTTCAAAGCCTCGTAGGGCAATGCTAGATCCTGTTTCCCAGGCAAGCGCTACGTACTGGGGGATCAGTTGTTTGACAGGAATCTGGGAGAAAAGAGAGCTGTAGGGACTTTCGTCATACTGCTGCCCGCTGAATAAATAAATATAGAGAACCTCACTTCGGTAGATCCAAAGTTCAGGAACCCGGATCTCCTGGTAATCTTCAGGTTGGGTTGAGGAAGTTAGGTCCACCTCAATCGCCAAGTCGGGAGGGGGGTCAACGGCTAGATCAATTCGTTCTTTCTTGAGAATGGCCTTGCGGTTCTGAATGTAAAAGCAGGCATCTGGCTCTAACCCTTTTTGTTCAAACCGCTTGAGTGTGATCGGATCAAAGCTCTCCCAGTCTTGGGCTTGATATCGCAGCAGGCACTTAACTAAATCGGAAAGCGTATCGGATTTTTTTCCGTGCCCTGGCAAGGGTGACATGAGGCGAATCTCTTGAGTCTTGGCATCAAAATAAATCTTAATTGCCGCTCGATCCTGACGGCTTTTGAGGAGGTCCTCGTAGTCCGACCAGGTTTGATGACGTAGAATCACCTCTCCACCGAGGGGTAAATTAACGCTGTCTTTCGTAATCGTTAAGTGCATTGGCTTAAAACCTTACACAAATCCTTTAAGACTCCAGTTCCAACTGATCGTCTTAAAAGCATCTACTAGTAGTAATTTGCTTTATCTTTATCTGCAAACAATCCTAGCAGGGGACCCAGGATGGCTCCAAACACAAATCCGCCCGCATGAGCCCAGTAGGCAATGCCGCCTTCGTTCATGCCAATGTTAGCCGGAGCATTCAAACTGGTAACCCCGTAGAAAGCCTGCTGCAAAAACCAAAAGCCGAGAAAGAAAATTGCTGGAATCCGAAACGTGGTGATAAAAAATCCCAGAGGCACCAGGGTTAAGACCTTTGCTTGGGGAAATCTAAGAATGTAGGCACCCATAACCCCAGCGATCGCCCCACTTGCGCCTAAAGAGGGAACCGTTGAGTAGGCACTAAAAAACCACTGGGCCAAAGAGGCCAAAACACCGCAGGCAAGGTAGAAAATTAAAAACTTGATGTGACCTAATTTATCCTCAACATTGTTGCCAAAGATCCACAGAAATAGCATGTTTCCAGCAATGTGCAGAAAACCGCCATGGAGAAACTGAGAGGTGATTAAGGTAATCCAGGCCGGGAATGGTAAGCCAGTGGGCTCACCACTAAAACTTTCAGTTAAAGCCCTGGGGACAACCGCCCAAACCCGGAAAAATGACTCTAAACCTTGTCCTAAACTTAGCTCGTAGAGAAAAACTAAGACATTCAGAATAATAATCGTATAGGTGACGTAGGGGACAATTCGGGTGGGATTGTCGTCACGAAGTGGAACCACAGGTCTGTTCTCTGAAAGTTAAACTACAAGTTAGCGTACTCTAGCAGGTTTAATAGCGCTAGTTAATCAGCAGTTTGTAGTATTAAAGGCTGCTACCTGACAAGATTAAAGCAAGAATAATATTCGGTTTCTTTTAAGCAGCTTAACAAGCCACAAGCGTAATGACGAGAGGATGCTGCTAAAAGCCTTAAAATCTCAGGTAATCCTAACTCAGGCCAGACCCATAGTAACCAAGTATCGCTAATCGCTGGGATTTACTGACCATGGATGCAATCAAGTAGATGACTGAGCGCGTACTGAATCTGTTGCTAGTGGACGCCGATCAGGTGTTTCGTCTGGGGCTACGGTTTTGGCTGGAACGATTTGCGGACCTAGAGGTGGTGGCAGAGGCCAATAGTCAGGCAGCTGTCCTAGAGATTTTGGCTAGTCCGGGGCGGCAAGAGGCTTTAGAGCCTGAACCGGAAGCAGACCTACCGATGGCCGCCCCCCCTCTCCCCAAACTTGATTTAGTCATTCTTGATTTAGATTTAGGTGCCTCCGATCAAGGCCAAGGGTTATCCCTTTGCCAGCAAATTAAAGCTCAGCAGGCCACCCTGCCGATTTTGTTATTGACTGCCCGCCAGGACATTGGGTCACTAATGGCTGCCTTTGATCTGGGGGTGGAGGGTTACTGCTTGAAGGGACTCGAAGCCGCAACTTTGGTTGAAGTGATTCGGCAAGTGGCTGCCGGACAAAAGTACTGGGAACCGGAGCTGCAGGCCCTGATCCTAGAGAGTCGAGAGCTAGAGCGGCAGAGCAGCACTGAGAATATAGCCACCCTTCCCAGTCCCAGCAGACCGAGTATCCGACTGCGCTACAACCTTTGGGTTTCTGGGATGCAGGAAATGGAAACCGTTTTAGCAAGTTTAAATGCTCAACTGCAAATCCCAACCCTTACTTGGTTTGAGCGGGCCTTTATTGCCGGTAGACGGCGGGAGATTCTGGCAGCGCGATGGCTGGTGACCTTGCTCCTAGCACCAACTGCCCCGACCGTGGCTAACGCGGCTGAGCCTCCAGGGGCGATTCCAGCCAACTTGTCCCAGATGTTAGCTGAGTCAGAGGCTGATCAGCCCAGGGCAATTAGTTCCGGTTCCGATCTCTTCTACCCTGGCTCCGCTGGATTAGAGACTCGGTTTAGACGCCTAAAGTCCAGCCTCTTTGAAGCCACCCTTACCAAGCTCCAGACCAGTCTGCAAAATTTGACCGGTCAGCCGCTGGAAATCGATATTCTCAAACAGGAAAAAAAGCGAGAGCTCTTTTATATCATTCTGAGAAAGTTTGAAGACATTTTAGATGAGCTGCGCTTTTCCCAGGTTACTTCGGTTCAGCTAGCCGAAAAGCGCGATAAAATCTTGCAGGATTTGTGGCGGGAGGTCACAGCGGATTTCTTTGGCAAATACTATACGTTGTTACTCCAGAAACGCTCTGCCAAGGAGGTTGTGCAGGAGGTTGAAATTGTAACGGCTTTACTGCGGGAAGCCGACGTGGTTCAGGCGGCGATTTTGAATAAAATTCCCTTAGTCGTTGAATTGTTGGATTATCTCCTGTTCCAAACCCCGTTGGTGGTGGATAACCATAGCTTTCCAGTCGGCTCTGCTGCTGCTATGCGCCAAGCCGAAGTCCTGCTGCAGAATCTCTTAATTCAAGTGGCCAATGGTGTGATTCAACCCCTGCTGAATCATTTTGCGGATGTTGAGGTGATTAAGCAAAATTTTTACAATCGGCGCTTGATTTCAACCCGGGAGATTGAACGGTTTAGAAATTCCCTGTCCTGGAAATACCGAGTTAGACGCTACTTAATTGAACCGACAGAAATCTTTGAGAGCCAGTTTGGTTTATTGGTGCTGGGCGATCGCGGCCTGGAGAAATACGCGATCTATGCCCCCCGTGATCCTGAACTCAAGCAGCTAACGGGCGTCCGATTTGCGGTCACCCTGGCTTTAGAAACCCGAGATGCGGTTTCCCCGCCCCTGCGCTCAGCGATCGCCTTTGTCGGCAAGGGTGTTGTCTATGTCTTAACCCAGGTGATCGGCCGCGGGATTGGCTTGATTGGTCGCGGGGTGGTGCAGGGCGTTGGCAGCTCCTGGCAAGATATTCGCTATAGTCGCAAAGGGCAGCAGCAAAAATGAGAATTTTGGTTACGGGGGGAGCGGGGTTTATCGGTTCGGCCCTGATCCGGCACTTGCTGCAAACCACGTCGGTCCAGGTGGTTAACGTTGATAAGTTAACCTATGCGGGTAACCTGGAAGCCCTGGCAGCGGTGGCGGATCATCCTGGCTACCACTTCCAGCAGGTTGATATCTGTGACGCGGCGGCAGTGCGACGTTTATTTAAGGTATTTGAACCAACTGCAGTCATGCATCTAGCGGCGGAGTCCCATGTGGATCGCTCGATTGAGGGTCCGGCTGATTTTATTCAAACCAATATTGTCGGCACGTTTACGTTACTAGAAGCAGCTCGGGATTATTGGGAGGCATTACCGCCCGCGAAAAAATTAGACTTTCGGTTTCATCATATATCCACCGATGAAGTTTACGGCACTCTGGGGGAAACGGGTTATTTTACTGAAACCACGGCCTACCAACCCAATTCCCCCTACTCCGCCAGTAAAGCCGCCTCTGACCATCTGGTCCGCGCCTGGCACCACACCTATGGTCTGCCGGTGTTGGTGACCAACTGCTCTAACAACTATGGTCCCTACCAGTTCCCCGATAAACTAATTCCGTTAATGATTCTCAAGGCTTTGGCTGGGGAACCGCTACCGATCTATGGTCAAGGCAACAATGTCCGCGACTGGCTCTACGTTGAAGATCATGCCCGAGCCCTCTGGCAAGTGCTTACCCAGGGCAAGATCGGCCAAACCTATAATATTGGGGGCCACAATCAGCGCACGAATCTGCAAGTGGTCAAGGCAATTTGTGATCGGCTAGATCACCTGCGACCCAATGCCTCCCAGTCC
>JBGTDP010000219.1:0-5076 GCA_041748255.1 Thermosynechococcaceae cyanobacterium
TCTCAGGATTTTTTCGGGATGCCTTTCCGAATCTAATTGAGCTGTTTGATCAAGCGGTGGCGGCGGTGGCAGCGCTAGCAGAACCTCCCGACCAAAACCCCCTAGCCGCCCAGGTGCAGCAAGAAACCCAGCAGTGGCAGGCGGCGGGTTTAACCTTAGAACAGGCCCAAGAGCGATCGCGCTACCGGATTTTTGGCTCTAAACCAGGGGCCTACGGGGCGGGGTTACAGGGCTTGATTGAGGCCCAGAACTGGCACGATGATCAGGATCTAGCTCGGGCCTATATCAACTGGAGCAGCTATGCCTACACCCAGCAAGGGGAAGGCCAGGCGGCCCCGGAAGCCTTTGCCCAGAGACTCCAGTCCCTGCAGGTGGTGCTGCATAATCAGGACAATCGCGAGCATGATCTGCTTGATTCCGATGACTATTACCAGTTTCAGGGCGGACTCACGGCAGCCGTGCGCTCCCTCACAGGGGTCAACCCTCAGACCTACTTTGGGGATCATTCTCTGCCGGAGAATCCCCGGATTCGTGATTTAAAGGAAGAAATTGCTCGGGTTTACCGTTCTAGAGTGGTAAACCCTAAGTGGATTCAGGGGGTGATGCGCCACGGCTACAAAGGCGCCTTTGAAATGGCGGCGACGGTGGACTATTTGTTTGCCTACGATGCCACCACCCACTGCGTTGAAGATCACATGTACGCGGGGGTTGCCGCCGCCTACTTGTTTGACCCAGATGTGCAGGCATTTACGCAACAGGCAAACCCCTGGGCACTGCGGGATATGGCAGAGCGGTTGCTAGAGGCCCACCAACGGGGGCTTTGGCAGACAGCCCCCCAGCAAACCCTGGCAGATTTGCGATCGCTGGTTCACCAAGCAGAAGCAGTCATTGAGGCAAAATCTGGTTCTATCTAGTTTCTAACTGGCTGGCTATTCTTCAAAAGAATTCAGTAATTTTTAAGTCACCCCCTTCAAGGGGGACCCCCAAAAACGCTAGGATGATAATTGATTTTGTCTCCCGAGGGTAAACCTGCGTGCTGTCCATCCTCAGAGCTGACGTCCAGATCATCTTTGAACGCGACCCTGCTGCTCGCAATTTTCTGGAGGTGCTATTTTGCTATCCAGGCTTGCAGGCAATCTTGTTGCATCGCTTTGCCCATTGGCTTTACCTGATTGGAATTCCGTTTCTGCCTCGGCTGATTTCTCACCTCAGCCGCTTCATCACCGGGATTGAAATTCACCCAGGGGCTCAGTTAGGCAAGGGGGTGTTTATTGACCACGGCATGGGGGTTGTGGTCGGAGAAACAGCGATCGTCGGTGACTACAGCCTAATCTACCAGGGCGTCACCTTGGGGGGAACCGGAAAAGAGAGCGGCAAACGCCATCCTACCCTCGGCGAAAATGTGGTTGTTGGGGCCGGGGCCAAGGTGTTGGGCAACATTCAAATTGGCACCAATGTCCGAATTGGGGCAGGGTCTGTGGTCCTGCGAGATGTGCCTTCTGAGTGCACTGTCGTGGGTGTACCCGGTCGAATTGTCTATCGGGAGGGAGCCCGCGTAAATCCCCTTGATCACGGGCAGTTACCGGACTCAGAAGCAGAAGCCATTCGCTACCTGGTTGATCGCATTGAAGCCCTAGAACAAGATCTGCAAGCCCTAAAGCAAACAGGTGTGCCTGCTGGGGCAATAGATCCGAGTGGGGAAATGCCCCCTCGAGAACTGGTCGCCGCGAATCGTTCTAGCTGCCGGCTGCAGGATCGGGCCGTCCAGGAATTTCTCAACGGAACTGGAATTTAAAATCGGAAGCAAAGCATGCGGATTTCCCTTAATTGGCTGCGGGAACTAGTTGCCTTTGACCTGAGCCCGGAAGCTTTGGCTGAGCTACTCACCCTGGCCGGGTTTGAAGTCGAAGAGATTGAAGATCGCCGCACCTGGGCTGCAGGGGTTGTCGTCGCTCAGGTGCTTGCCTGTGAGGCTCATCCCAACGCCGACAAGCTCAAGGTTTGCCAGGTAAATCTAGGGGATCAAGAGCCTGTCAACATTGTCTGTGGGGCTGCCAATGTCAGTGCGGGTTTATGGGTGCCGGTGGCCACCCTGGGCACCTACCTGCCCAAAATTAACTTAAAAGTTCGGCCTGCCAAACTGCGGGGCGTTGCCTCTGAAGGCATGATCTGCTCTCTGGCAGAACTGGGCTTAGCTAAGGAGTCGGCGGGGATTCATAGCTTTGAGCTGCCAAATCTGCAGGCAGGGGCAGATGCCCGCCCGCTGTTGGGGCTTGATGATGTGATTTTAGATCTGACCTCCACGGCCAATCGCGCCGATGCCCTGAGCATGATTGGGATTGCCCGCGAGGTGGCTGCTCTGACCGGAGCCCCGCTTAAGCTCCCGCAGGTGCCAAACCTAGAAATTTCTTCAGGAGAAGATCTCAAGGTTGATGTGAGCGAGTCTCAAGCCTGTCCGGCTTACCTGGGCACTGCGATCTCCCAGGTTAAAATTGCCCCCTCCCCAGAATGGCTACAGCGGCGACTAGAGGCTGCCGGAACCAGACCGATCAACAATGTTGTCGATATCACCAATTACATTCTTCTGGAATGGGGCCAGCCCCTGCATGCCTTTGATCGCGATCGCCTCCAGGCTGTGGCTGGCAGTGATTCTCTAACCCTAAGTGTGCGGTTTGCGAAGCCCGGAGAATCGTTAACCACCCTGGATGGTCAGCAACGCTCCCTTCAGGACCAGTCTTTATTAATTACTGCCAATGATGCTGCTGTGGCCCTAGCAGGGGTGATGGGCGGCGAAGCCACAGAAGTTCATGCCCACAGTCAAAATCTGGTTCTAGAAGCGGCCCTGTTTAACCCGGTTAGTGTTCGTCGTTCTGCTCGTAGTCAAGGCTTGCGCACCGAGGCCTCCACCCGCTACGAGCGCGGCGTCAACCAGGCAGAATTAGAGATTGCCTGCCATCATGCCCTGAGGTTGATTCAGGAACTAGCCGGTGGCCAACTGGTTAGTCAACAAATGGCCGATGATCGGCCAACGATTAATCGCAGGATTGAGTTGCGCCTGGAGCGCGTCAATCAAGTTCTAGGCCCGGTGGTCTCCGACGATGAATTGAAGGAACTCCAAGCTGAAGAGGTTGAAACCATCCTCACAGCCCTGGGCTTTACTCTCACTGCCGCTGAACCAACCCAGTGGAAAGTCACCGTTCCTCCCCACCGCCACCGGGATATTGAGCGGGAAATTGACCTGATTGAAGAAATTGCCCGCCTCTACGGCTATAACAATTTCTGTGATACTCTGCCAGCGGAAGGGGAGCCGGGGTATTTATCCTTTAAGCAAGCTTTAACTCGTAAACTGCGGGAAGCGTTACGGGCTGCTGGCTTGACAGAGCTACAGCACTATTCCTGGGTTAAACCTGGGGCTGAAAAACAAATAGTGGTGGTGAATCCGCTCCTGGCTGAATTCTCAGCCCTGCGAACCGAACTGTTGACCGGGCTGATCAAAGCCTTTGAGTACAACCTAGAGCAGGGCAATGGGCCGCTAAATGGATTTGAAATCGGGCGAATTTTCTGGCAGGACGAAGAGAGTCTTAGAGAGTCAGATGCTGTGGCCGGTATCATCGGCGGTGACCCGGCCCGAGGTAAATGGCTGCGGGGGAGTCACCAGGATCAGCCTCTGACCTGGTACGAGGCCAAGGGAATCTTAGAAAGTACCTTTGATCGCCTGGGCCTGAAGGTTGAGTATCAACCTGATCGCCGCAATGCCACCCTGCATCCAGGCCGCACAGCATCGCTATGGGTCCAAGGGGTGAGCTTGGGCACCTTTGGGCAACTACATCCGCAACTGCGGCAAGCGCGAGACTTACCGGAGGCAGTCTATGCCTTTGAACTAGATTTAGAGGTTTTACTAGAGGCCCTGGCCCAAGGTCAGGAAACAGGGGCTGTTTTTCAGCCTTACTCAACTTATCCGGCCGCCGATCGCGATCTGGCCTTTTTCGTAACCACAGATGTTTCGGTAGCGGAAATCACCCGCACGATTTGCAAAGCCGCGGCAACCCCCAACAGCCGATTGCTCGCGTCGGTGGAACTCTTTGACCAATATCAGGGGGAACATGTCCCAGAGGGTCAAAGAAGTTTAGCCTTTCACTTGGTTTACCGGGCCAGTGATCGCACCCTTACCGATGCTGAGGTTGACCCGGTGCATCAAAAGGTGCGCGCGGCTCTAGAAGAAAAATTCAACGTCCGTCTGCGCAGTTAACAGGAGTCTAGATATGCCCAAGTACATCCTCTGGGGCCGCTACTGCCAAGATGTGCAAGCCAAACGCGCTCCCTTTCGTCAAGCTCACCTTGAGGGTCTAGCCGCCCAAAAAGCAGCCGGGACCTTGATCACCATTGGCCCCACCCAGGATTTATCCCAGGTGTTTGGGATCTATGCCGCCGATTCCGAAGCCGCTGTTCGCCAACTGGTTGAGGCAGATCCCTACTGGCAAAATGGGATCTGGACTGAGTACCAGGTCTACGAGTGGATTCAAGCAGTTTGAGCTTGGTGGCTCGATTAGTTCCCTCAATCTAAGTTCCAGGGCTTTGACAAAACTCTGTTGCTGAGGGTGTCAGATGTTTAGGCAAGCTCTGGAAGGCTGACAGATAAAAGACCAAGCTGAGACTCTATACTCCCTGCCTTGGCCTAGCGTTATACTCAGACCAGATGGGGTATCTAAGGCTTTGAACTGGATTTTTAGTGGTATTTAAACCCTAATAATCCTCACCCTTCCGCAACTCTTTCATGCAACCAGACCCTTTGAGACCTTAGCTGATGCTTGAAACTGTTGTTGGTGGAATCGCTGGCCCCATTTTTGAACAGCTCTGGAAGATGGGTGGAGATGCAATTAAGGATGTCAAAAAAACCTACCGATATGTGGGCGCTACCAATAAACTGCGAGCGGCATCTAGTACTCGACTGCAGAAATAAAGCGAGTATTCATGAGGTTAGGGGTTTGCCAGTGTAAGTCCACTTGAAGGGCTTAGCCATGGTTCGGTTGAAGTACTCGATAAAGTCGAGAATCTTGCTTTTGAGGTCAGCTTGGC
>JBGTDP010000220.1:0-1546 GCA_041748255.1 Thermosynechococcaceae cyanobacterium
GGGCACCAACAATCCAGCAAACCCCAGATCAAAAGCCAACACCAGTAGCGTTCCTGTTTGCGGAACCTTGAGGGCAAAAAAGACCCCCAGTAAGGTGATCAAAACTGCCATGATCCGGGTGATTAGCAACAGCCGATCGCCCCCAGCATTGTGGTCATCGTGGCGGATGCCCAGGATATTGTGGGCCATCACGGAGGAAGTTCCCAGAATCGCCCCATCAGCCGTGGAAAGGGAGGCCGAAAGAATTGCTGCGACCACCAACAAACTAAGGATTGCTGGAACGACTCCCTTGAGCAGCGCAAATAATAGAGGACCATCAGCCGTTATCCCTGCTTGCTCCAAAATCAGAGGGGCAGAGAGGGCCATAATCGAAAAGGGAATCCCGATTACCAGGGTTCCCACACTACCCACTAGGCAAGCTCTGCGGGCAGTCTCAGGGCTATCAGCCGCAAACACCCGCGCCATAAAGTCAATCGCCACAATATCTCCAAACCCCAGGGCCAGCAGAGTAGCCCAGTTCACTAAGGCTCCAGAACTAGGTTGTGTCAGCTGATCGAGGTCAAATGGCCCCATCCCGGCGGGGATTTCAAACCCAAAGTTAAAGCCAATAAAGGCAAATAGCGATAGGGTTCCCACCAGGGCTGTTACCACCTGAATTGCATCCGTGTAGGCAACGGCAAACAGCCCCCCACTGGCGGTATAGATAAACACAACGATCGCAATCAACATAATCCCGGCCAGGTAGCTGGTTCCCAGAAAAGCCTCGAACAAATACCCTCCGGCCACAAGGTTGCCTGCCAGCAAAAACGAAAAGCTCAAGACCATCAAAACTGAGGCCACTAGCTCCGTTACCCGACCATATTTGACCCGATAGAAGTCTGGTAGGGTAATTAATCCCATCCGGTTCATCGGCTTGGCAAAGAAAAGGGCTGTCAAGAGTAAACAAAGCGACAGACCAACGGGCAGGGCTGCCCCGGCCCAGAAACCAAACTCAGCAGCCAGATCTGTGTTTCCCAAAGTTGCATTGGAGTCAACCGACTGAGCCATTAGGGTTGCCGCAGCTAAAGGCAAAATAAGTCCCCGCCCAGCCACCAAAAAATTCACACTATCGCCTTTAATTTGCTTTGATGCCCAGACGCCAACGCCTAAGGTAGCAAATAGAAAAACTAAAATTCCCCAAAAAAGCACCTTATCTGCCATGAATTCCTAGCCTCAAAGTTGATCATGCTAGCGATCGTAGAAAAATATTTCACCAGAGTCTTTAAGACTTACAGACGACCACACCCTAAAGCTGTATCAAGACAGACATCTTCAAAGGCTGGTTTGATTACAGGCCCCCAGTACTGATTTACCCCCAGTCTGCTACGGTTGCTTAATAATGGGATTCGCGCTGTAAACAAGCTGGAATCCTTGCGGTTCTTTCCTCCCCGGCTAGCTTATCCAGTATGCTCTAATACACCCCTGGATCTCGCTAAGAATTTCAATAGTAACTGCCTGACTTTAAGGAGCGTTTTCCGATGGCAAATCGTCGAGGCTCAAATTCCCT
>JBGTDP010000221.1:0-5586 GCA_041748255.1 Thermosynechococcaceae cyanobacterium
CTCCGAGCAGCGGCTCAGCGTTATCTCGACAGCAACTTCGACCCGCAGTCGTTGCCGCCAAACAAAGATCTACATCCGGCAGTAAAGGAGCTTGCAGCGACGATGGATCTTGCTGATCAGGTCGTGTGGGGCGAGTACTACGCCCCACCTGGTGTAATCGACGTGACTGCCTTGACCCTGTCGGACGCAACGATTGACCCAATAGCATTCTTCGGCAGCGCCACTGAACAACGCCAAATCTCTGGAGGCAAATAAATGATCAGCTTCTTTGGGCCTATAAAGAAGACACCAGAAAAGAGGGTTGCCCTTGCAAAGGCAAAGGAAAAGAAATCGCTCAGCTTCCCTTTCCTCGTAGGCGTTGTAATTTCAGGGGTGTTCTACGCTTTTCCTGCAAAGGCCAACAGCGATTTTAATTGGTGGGAGGCAGCGGCGGCTAGCGCGGGTGGCGGCATTGCCTGCCTGGTGTGCCGTGCCATCCAAAACCAGCCTGGATCTTCCGAAGCGTTGCTTTCACTCTTATCCAAGACAGACGAGTTCTTGAATGGAACTGCGAGCCTTGAGGAATCTTTGGCCATTACAGGTCAAAAGTTGGATCGGCAGCAAGGCGTAATCGCGGACAACCTGAACCATATGTCTAGGCTATCCGCTGGTTTGAGTCATAGCAATCACGAAATCTCACAGTTTAGGTCAGGGCTTTACAGCATGGTCTCGGGCGGCGTCCGCCAACCTTTCACGACTGATGAAGAACGTGACCAGAACTTCAACGGTACCTCGACTGCCAGCCCGGTGCCTGTTGATGCCAAAACTACGGGCCGATTGGAGTTTGAGCAAGAAGCTCCAGCAACCTATTCGGTGGAACACACAGAAGATCCTTGGGAATATAGAGATGCAACGAGATGACGTCGAAATTGAATATTCGGTAAAAATTAAGTTGCCTCAAGCTGTGTTGGGTGGTTCGGGCATTGGCGGAGTCCAGCAGCTAATGGGAAGCGTAGGCGGCGAGCGTTTTTGTCTGCCACCCGCTTCTCAATCTCCGGCATTTCACTCGACAACCACAGAGCCACAGAACTATCTTCCACCTGCTGAGGCTCCCCGTTTCTTGTCGCCTGCGACGGTTCCACCTGCTTTTGAGGACACCTATCCTTGGGA
This sequence comes from Thermosynechococcaceae cyanobacterium, assembly GCA_041748255.1. Lineage (GTDB taxonomy): Bacteria > Cyanobacteriota > Cyanobacteriia > Thermosynechococcales > Thermosynechococcaceae > JBGTDP01. The sequence continues at coordinate 1,150 of JBGTDP010000221.1, forward strand.
GCCTCAGGATTACGATTATCCCAGCGAAACAGCACCACTCCCCCTTCCGGCAAGAGATAATTCAAAATTCAGATTGACTCGCTCATTCTGGCAAATATCTTGTATCGGAGTGATTGTTGGGTTCGCAATCACCGCAGTTATATTTCGCTCCTCTCTAATTCAGCTCTCTTCAAGGTTTAAGGGCTTGTCAGAAACCGCGCCTTCTGTAGCTCCAGTTTCTACAGATGATACCGGGTCTACTGAGCCTGCTGAGTCTACTGAACCTGCTGAGTCTACTGAGCCTGCTGAACCAAACACCCTTATCGAGCTGTTACAGCCAAAAAAACAATGACGAATCAAAGCCAGAGCCAACATCCAGGCGCTCCTTCCAGGTCATCCGGAATATCCCCTCCAACCAGTTTCGACGATGCAGCTGACGACTATGCCAGAGCCGTCGAGGCAAAAGCGGCAACCATGTCGCCAGAGCGCACAGGTCGAACGTCTCAGTATTCCCGGTCGGCTCCTATCTCAGCCCCTTCAGCTTCTATACCCGCTCCGCCCCAACCGTCCATGTCTGCAAGACCAGCTCAGTCTGATTTGGAATTCGTCGATAGCTCAAACCGGACACTCGCTTTTAGCCTCAACGGGTTATATGAGTTCTTCAAGAATTGGGCGATTTCTACTTTGTTTTTTTCAGTAATGTATCTGGCCCCATCTGCCACTCCGAACGGAATCGTAGCCAAGCTGTCAGCGTGGATCGTAACCCCTGGCCTCGCATGGTCGGTGTTCCTAGTCCTGTTTTTGTTCGGAGCGCGTAGAGAGCTGCTCTCTTGGGGAAAAGCGCTTACTTTCCTCGCCAAATCAATAGTTTTTGAGGTTATACACCTCAAGCTTTTGCTGGCTTGGATTCTGGCCTATATCTTCGCATCTGCTCTGCTTTCGTAAGTTGTTTACAACTTGTTCCTTCAATGTTTGCCCTTACCAAGCCTAAGACATCTTCAATTGAAAAAAATCGTGAGCAGCCGCTTCACGAAATACTAACTGCGGTCTGTGTGAATATCACAGCCTCAAAAACGCTGCCTCAGCGTATTGAGATTCTCCGGCAGATGCAAGCATTCATCGAAGAAAATAGGATCTCAAGAAACGATTTCATTGCGTCGCTAGCGATGGCAACCAGTGGACGACAAGCAGAATGGGTAACCTTTTTTAACAAATTCGAGGCTTCTCCCCAAGGATTCAAGATCCTTCCAAACCCGGACAACGTAAGCAATGAGCTGCCGGGTGCTGCATCCTCAGCAGACGCAGCAAAAAACTACGAACTATCCAGCACCATTATTAAAGAGGCCTCGATCGCCGCTACCTCGATTATCATCGTAGGCCCATCGCGCTGTGGCAAAAGTTCTGTTCAAAGAGCGATTGCAGGTGAGACAATCGCCTCCCATCCACAAGCTGAGTTCCTGTTTCTCGACTTGCAGACGACAAAGTTTCTCGGATTACAGCGCTCTAATACGGTGCATACTCTGCCGACGCTGGAATGCGATGACATGGGAACATATCCCGTGGTGAACCATACACCCAATACGGTGACTCAAGTTACCTCCGGCGAGTCTAGCCATATGCTTCTGGCCACAGAAGTGATAAAGCGTGCCTGGAACGTCTACAGGGAGCGCAGTCAGAAGCGGCAGGCGGCTGTCCGGTCAGGGCCAGAAGTGCCTCAATTTCACATGTTTCGTTTTTTTGTTAATGAATGGAATATCTTCCATGACTGGGCAAACTCCTACACTCAAAGTAAAGCAGACCGCAGGCGGTTCGCTGAGGAATCCAGGGCTCGGGGCATTGTCGATCCGCTGTACCCTTTGGATGCCATTACACTCATCAAATACATTATCTCCAGTGGCGGCGATCTCAATATTAGTTGCTGCATTGTAGGACAGGAATACACAAAGGATTCCACAGGGCTACCGCCTCAGATGCAGGCAAACGCTACGACAATTGCAGTCGGTCGAGTAGACCCTGTTACGAAGATGGGCGGGTACAGCTCTGTTAGCACTCTTGTGCGGGATTCTTATAGAGTTCAAGATCCAGATACGAGGGAAGTCCTCGGCACTGTCGTTCGTAATTGTATCAAAGAAAACAAGCCTATTCTGCTGTCAACTCAGGGCTTCTGTTCGGTTGGGTCGCTGCCTGATTACCAATACCTGGAAACAGCTTCCATTCTTAATCGATATCAGTACGAGGTTATTTGATTTTCGGCAGCACCTGCGTGTAAGACCGATAGCAAGTTAGAGGAGGTGAAGAATTTCGGTGAATAGGATGAACATTATGACCGCAATTATTCCTGCTGTAATAGTGCCCGTCTCTGTATCGGGCCTGATTGCGGCATCCCAAGAGCCTGAACCGCTGCCTAAAAATGAGTTTCCACAGATCGTGGAAGAGCATAAGGCGGTGGTTAAGGAAGATGGTCTTAGCTCCTCTGAAAAGCTGGCAATTGTAGCTCAGTCCTTGATTGATACTGTCGCTTGGGCTGAGGCTGGGTGGTCGCCAGACAGTGGTGAGGAAGTGTACCGGATTATGTTTGGCGGCGCAAAATTTACGTCGTATATAAAACACCCTGACAGTGTTCAAACCGTCAGTACGCCCTATGGGAATATCAGTTCAGCCGCAGCAGGAAAGTATCAGTTCATGCCTGATACCTGGAAAGGCATTTATGAACGATACGATTACTGGCCAGTTGGGCCGAAAGGGGAGACTTTCATTCCTCTAGCTCAAGACCTGGCCTTCCTACGGCTATTTAATGAAACAGGGGGATTCTACCACTTAGAGAAAGGAATAAAGGTGTCAAATCAAAGAATCACTATAGATTCTGGAGCGATTGCAAAATCAATGAACGCGGCGGCGGCTACCTGGTGCGCCCTACCTAGTTATACTCCAGCCGCGAGGGGAGAGTGCAACGATCCACGGCAATCACAAAAGAGTATGGAAGAGACTATAGCTGTATTCAATCAAGCTCTTTTGAGGAACCAGGGCTATCCCCAAATCGATATGTCCGTGCCAGTAGAAGGGGACACCGTTTCTGGGTATCTAGTAACCAGCAACTATGGGCTTCGGACTCATCCTGTCCATGGTGATGTCAGAATGCATCGAGGAACAGATTTTGGGACGCCAGAGGGGACGCCACTATACGCGCCAGCCTATGAAAACGACAAAGTTTTTATAGAGTGCTGGGAGGATTCTAATGGCGGCGGCACCGTCGCCGAGATCAGCTCAGAGTCTATTCCTAACTATCGGTTCAAGGCACTGCATCTATCAAGCTGTACCAGTGGAACTTACCAGTTGGGGCAGACATTTGCAGAAAGTGGAGCTACCGGGCTAGGAACGGGAGCGCATCTGCATGTTGGCCAAATCAGTACTGACATAAATAACTATATGGCACCCATGAAGGGCTACATAGAGTGGATGTTAGCCGGAAAGTCGGGGAGCTAGTGATGCAATATGAAAATCTGTCTAGTTGGGCTATGTCGCTAGTAATCGTCTTATCGCTACTCACGATCATCCTTCTAGTGACTGGCTCTGGAATGGGCTTGGTGGTTGGAATCTCTGTAGGTGTCGGGTTTGGGTCTGCCTTTGGCGCGATTACGGCCACCGCTTGCCACAGCTATGACAGAAAGAAGGATAGGCAATTGATGGAGCATTTTATCCATGAGCATTCTCAGCCTCAAGTCGTTTACGAGGTTGACCCGCTAGTGGTAGAGGCGCTAGGGCGCTTAACATCTTCGGCGGTATTGAATGGAGAATGCTGCTTCTGCTTAAGCGAGCATCCTGGTCTATCTGTTCACCCTTTCTCTCCTGCATTTCACAGAGAAAATCCCCGATGCCCAGTGCCTCTATCACGAGAGCTTTTTGAGATTTATCGAAGCAGAGATCCCGAACACAGTCACGATTCCAATCTGATGAAGGTACAAACGCTTGAGCTTGAGAATCAAATCACGAAGCGGTTATTGCCACAAAATACACAGACCAAAACAGAATAATTTTCTTCGAGGTGAAGCGACAAACAAAGAAGCGTATAAAAAGACGACTGCACTAGGGCGTAGGCTCTAGCTGCTGTCCTCTTCAAACAGAGAACAGAAAACAGACTCAATTTAGGCGATCAAGACCGCATGGGGCATGGAGCCCGAAGCGGTCACCCGTCCATTCGCCTCCACTCAAGAACCTTTTCTACGAAACTAAGGAGTTTAGAAAATGACCAAGATTGTATGCACAGATCAAAAAACTTCTAAAGAGCCAATCATTGACGTGCCAGATGGACTGAGCGAAAGCGAAATTACAGCACTTGTTGGCCACGATGACTGGGACTACGCCCTTGACGACGGTGTTCCAACTGCTCAGGTTAATAAGCCAAGAAAAGTGCTTGCTGCCGTGGTTTCTGCGATCGCTCTACTGCCAATGCTCATCCTG
>JBGTDP010000222.1:0-1733 GCA_041748255.1 Thermosynechococcaceae cyanobacterium
CCTGTATAAACGCTCACCGGTTCTTTAATCCAGCGGATATAGAGATGCTTAAATGTGGACTTGAGCACCCTGGGCGCCCCAAAATCAATCGGCACTAACTTAGCCGGGAACAGCCAGTCTGAAATTTGCAGTCCTTGAGGCGTTAACAAAGGGAACTCAATTTCTTCTAAACCGCTGCACAATCCCAACCGCTCGGCGGCTGCCAGGGTGGGAACTGACAAGGGATCAGCTTGGAGGATTTCTCCCACCGCTTGATCCAGGGCAAAGACATCCGGGGAGGCCCCCAATAAGCCCAAATCTCTGGGCTCACCCCCGCTAGGTCCATTGCCTTGATGGCCAATAATCCCATCCAGAATCGTCAAGCTAGGGTTAATGGCTCGGGCTGTCTCCACTAACATCTGCCCAAAGCGATCGCGATCTTTGCCCGCTTCCATATGCCACCAGGCTTTCATCTTCCCCGGCACGCAGCCAAACAAATTTTTCACCCCCAGGGTCAGCGTCAACTGCACATGGGATTTCACCTTCGGCAGATTAATCACCACATCCGCTTCCATGGCTTCTGTGGACAGGAGCAAATGATCAAAGGACTCGCTGATGGTTTGGTAGCGTTTACCGTGGAACTCCACAATCGGTAAATTCAATGCTTCCGCAAAGGGCAACAGACCATTGGCTTTGGCCACGCCTCTAGCGCTGCCAAAGGCAGGACCATCCCCCAAAAAAGGTTTACCGCCGACTGCCTGAACCATTTGGGCAACGCAGTAGACCACCTCTGGCCGAGTAACGCATTCTCTGCCGGGGCGTGCCCCGGTAAGCAAATTGGGTTTGAGTAGCACGCGATCGCCGGGTTTAACGAAGCTAGCCATTCCCCCCCAGGGTGCTAATAAAGCTTCTAAATCCGCCCGCAGCAAGTCAACTGCATAGTCCTTGGCGCGGATCAGACTAACGGTGGATGGGGTCATAAATAAACCAGGCTAGCGCTTATTGAGGCGTTTCCGTGGGAGCTTGGGACTCAGGTGATTCTTTAGGCTCTGAATCTGGGGCTAAGTCTGAAGCTGAATCTTCAGGAGTGGAGGGTTGGCGCTTCTTGCGATCGGTTTCAAGAATATCTTGAAGCATCTTCCGAGCTTGAGCCATTTTCTCTAGATTGCTGCGATAGAGTTCTAAGTCTTTTTGCGCTTTACCCTCTGGAAGATTCAAGGCCGTGGAAATTTGTTGCAGGGCTTGGGTACATTTGGGTTCATCTTTGACCAACTCTGGATCGACTAGCTCCAGAAGGGTAAACAAACCAATCGCAAATAAGCGGCTGTACTTAAATTTAGGGTTGGTGGCGATCGCCCGGATTTTGGCTGGGAGATCCTCGCTGCTATCCTGGCTGGCGGACTGGGTAATCCAGTCAATTAATTGATCGGCAGACATAGGGCTGGCTAGATCCACCAGCTCCTGGGCATCCTGTTGATATTTTTGAGGATCGCCCCCTTGGGCCTGACAAAGGGAGGTGAAGATCGAAGCTTTATCTTTTTCAGGTTGATAGCCCTGCATAAACCGCTCAAAGGAGGTGACGACTCCAAGGGCATAGATAGGGTCATAGTGGAAGTCTTCATTGACCTCCAGCAAGTGCATTTCAACCATCAGTTCTTCTACGACCCGGCGAAAAATGGAATTAATCGGCCGGGTATGACCGTTGTAGAAGGCACGTTTGGTATCGGAGACAGTACGGACGTTTTTCACAGGAA
>JBGTDP010000223.1:0-3119 GCA_041748255.1 Thermosynechococcaceae cyanobacterium
GTAACTGAGGGTAATGGCCAGCATCAAGGCTGCCCCTAAGGCATCTAAATGCCGTTGCTGGGCCAACGTAAACCCGGCAAATCCCCCCTGACTGAGACTGTTTCCCCCTAACAGGTAGAGAAGCATCACCGCAATTAAGGTTGCCAGAAATAACCCCACCCACCAGAACTGCAGAAATTCCCACAACGGCAGGGCAAAGACAAAGAAACCAATATTCTGACCAAAGATTGGATCAGCCCCCGCAAACGGGGTGGCAAAGAAATATTGCAAAAGCGTTGACCAATGCCCGGAGAGAATTAGCCCAAACCCCAGGCTTAAAAAAATCCCAGCCACCCACAGCAACGGTTCAGGATAAAGAATCAGTAGGATCTCAAATACTAGAACCAATCCCAGCTGCCAGAGAGAATACAACCCTCCGAGGGCAGGGTCAAGGCCAGGATCAACGGCAAACCCTAAAAAGGATCTCAACTGCCACAGCGGTGAACCTAGGTTAAAGAGGATTTGGCCAAAGGTCTTTACCTGCAGCTGGCTAATCAACTGGGAGGGGCTGCCAACAATATTGGGATGCCAGAAGCGCGCCGCCACCTGCCCGTAGTGAATCAACATCAATACCAGGAGCAAGCTGAGCCCCAACACAATTGGCAACAGCCAGGATAATCTAATTCTTTTGCCCTGAGGTTCTGCTAGGGTAGGGAGCCTCAACCAATGGGCAATCGCAATATTTCCCAGAAAAAAACCGCCAGTCCCCAACAGAGCAATTAGCCCCAGCCCCATCCGGGTTAGCACCTGCAGCCGGAAAACAGGCAAATACCCAACTTCCCTAAACCACAACCCCTCTGCCGCCAAGGTGGAAACCAGGTCAAAGACTAACCCCACCCCTACCAGCAGGAGAACTGGCTTGAAGAATTTGTTGAATAATTTTGCTGACATTCAGCGTTTTAACTCAGCAACAATGCCCTATGTCTACTTATGTCCAATATAGACTGGTCCCTGAGAGCCTGGTTGAGAAGTATCTATGTATCCTGACCAAGGCAGTGATGGTCTCTGGCCGGTCTATGCCCTGCGGGCAGCAAGCTACGACCATCGCCCCAGGAAGTCTCTCTAAGATTGGGCCGCAAAATCAAGCCTCTGGCAGTAATACCATTAGCTTTCAGCCCAAGATTCTCCACTGATTGTCCCGCTCCGAAGACAAGGGAATTTTTTACTTTTGGATCAGCAGATATCCCAGCTAGCTTCAAGTTCAGAGTTGCTTGGGTAGTAGCTTCGTTTGCAATTTAATTCCCTGTTAGCAACTAGAGCCTTAGTCTTGCTTAACGCCTAGGGTCGATGAGCACCTTTTTTTGCTGTTTTCAGCAAAGCAAAGTCATTACGTAACAATTCTTGCTATGGAAATATCAAATTTTCATCCTATTTTCATACTGGTTTCATTTTGATCAGAAATACTAAAGATATGGATGTATCAATAACTACATTTATCTTTTCAATATTTTGATAAAGGAGCCGAGCCATGAAAGGCAAGAATACTGTAATTAATATTACTTTGGCGACCATTGCCACCCTGGGCTTAAGCCTCAGTGCCACCGCTGCCAGAGCCCAAACCAAAGTCAATCCAGTCCGCTGGGGCCCTAAGGGAGTCACTTACGTCACCCGTGGTCCCAACGGTGCCCCTCACATTGTCAATCAAACGCCCCGCGTCTTTGGCTTGAGTCGGCGTTCTAATCCCCCAGACTTAGTCACCCGTGGCCCCAACGGAGCTGCTCATATCGTTGAGCGAGGGGCCGTTGGCGGTCCCTTAACCACCAACCCTGACAACCGCTTTCCAGCTCTGCGTACCCGTGGTCCCAACGGAGCTGCTCACATTGTCAATTAAGGGTTCTGCAGTTTGAACTGAAAGCGCACCCTAAATCACTAACCATGGGCAGGGTGAATTCAACAACCTACTTTCTGATCCAGGTTTGGAGTCCCATAGAGGGCTCTGCTTAGGGTAAAGTCTCCTACGGCCAAATCTGGCTGGGGAATCCATCTTGAAATTTAGTAATCTGGAGTCGTGAAAAATGTCTATCCTAAACAATTCTAAATTCTTGACTAGCCGCCGTTTGGGTGTCAGTGCTCTGCTGTTGGGAGTCGTGATTCCCAGTACCCTAGCGGTGATGCCTGCCGAGGCAGTGCGATTTAGGGATGGCCGTACCTTTTTTAACAATCCACCTCACTTAGTCCGCTCTGCTGCTAGCTTTAAGGGCAATGACATTCCGGGAAATACCTACCAGTTCACCCTCAGGGTGCCGGAGGATGCTGGGGAGTCCCTAGAGGCAGTCAAGATCGTACAGCGGCCAAATGTGGATACGGTGCGATTTAATCCTAGCCAGACCCGAGCCTTTCGCGGCGATAGCTTTGCGGGGGGTCCGGGTCTTTCATTGGCCAATATTGGAGGGCCTGAGCCTGCCCGAGGGGAGGAAGTGGTTGTCTTTGACCCCCCGGTGGCCCCCGGTAACACGGTGACGGTGTCTCTCAAGGGGCGCTCCCCTGACCAGGGAGGGGTCTATTTGTTTGGGGTGACGGCTTTCCCGGCTGGAGCCCAGGGCCAAGGTCAGTTCCTCGGCTATGGTCGGCTGCATTTCTATCAAGACTAAGCCAAGGATCAGCAGGGTTTATGGCTTCCCCAGCCCTGAATCGTGAATCTGTCAGTCGTGGCAAATCGGCGATCGCCAGCTACGTCTGGGAGCCGGAGGCGGCAACGCCTGCCAAGAGCCTCTCCGGGACCAGTCCACAGTTTGTCCATCAAGAATTGGCCCAAAGCGGTGAAGAACGCCTCCTAAGATACCTTTCTGACTTCAGCCTAACCTCAGTCCTCTCTCAGCAACAAAGGCTTTCCTGGAACTATTGGGTTACGGTAATCCAATCACGCTTGATTACTGGTTCATGCTTCTGTCGGTACTTTCTTGTCCTGACGCAAGCTATAGATCAGCATTTTTGAACAAAATAATCACCATGACCCAATTTCGTGGACAACGACAAGCCTTTGGCGGACCAGGAATTGAGCCTCGCTGGACCCAGGGCAACAAAGATGGCGTTGGCACAGCTTATTCGGCCTCCAGTCAGGTTTGGTTTACCCTCTGGAA
>JBGTDP010000224.1:0-1787 GCA_041748255.1 Thermosynechococcaceae cyanobacterium
CATCGGCTCGTGAAAGGGCAACCGAAATAGCTGATCACACTTGGCAAAGCATTCCCCAATCCAATCGGCAATTTCAATAAACTCCCCGCCCCAGTCTCGATAGATAAAATCCCAGCCAAAGTTGCTAGCCATCCAGCAGGGAATCCCGGCCACCTGGGCAATCTCTGCGGCCAAAGGCGGAATGTCGGCTAGGATCAACTTAACTTGGTTTTGGCGAATAAAGTTGACCTCAGCAGTGATCAGCGATCGCTGTTGGGCTTTAATTTGCTTAAGTTTGGCCAGGGTGGCCGGCTTATCCATGACGAAGCTGTCCTGCTGGAGAATTCCCACATCCAGGGAGCGGGGGCGATAGATAAAATCATCGGGAAGGTAGGATTCTAATAACCAATGGGGGGCACTGGTGACAAGGACCACCAAGACCTCCGGTAGCCGCCGCTGGATGTGGGCGACCACAGCAGCGGTGCGGGTAGCATGACCAAACCCATGGGCAGTAATTGCCACGTACAAAACCGGACGGGTTGGCATCGCCGACCTCACTGCCAGACCTTGGTTAAGACAAACAAGCTGCCTTCATTGCCGCGACCAATTCGCAGATCGTCATCTAGGTACGTGATATCTAACCAGCCCTGTTGGTCTCGATTTTCAATTGAGAAGTCAATTGCCGGGAAGCGCTGACCTGCTTCTACAGCCATGACAAAATCCTGGGGAGAGTGATAATTCATCAGGCGACGCAGGCCAATAATTGACCGCTCAAATTTAACTTGAACCCGACGCTCTGAAAGCGGTTCAAACTTGGCCCCGACACTGACAATTCCTTCTAAAAACGGTAGGCCGTAAATTTCAGCAATGTTATAAATGCGGGCTTCTTGGGCGCGGATATACTGATAAATTTGACCTAACTTCAGTAAGGGAAACCGATCGATGCCCAGTAGTCCTTGACTGGTTGTATAGAGTAACCGCCAGTTTCCGGCTAGCTTTTCAGGCACCTCGACTGGGCGAGGATTGGGATTGCGATCTTCCAACTGGGCTGCCGCCGCCTGAATCATTAGCTTTTCATCCTCGGTTGCCAGGAGGCCGCGATTTTTGCCCGCGATCGCTTCTAGCAGTGCAGCTTTGCCAATCATTGGTTTTCCTTTAAGCGGGGGTGGCGCTTGAGCTAAAAACTTTAACCTGCCGGGAGTAATGCGAATATGGGAGCTAGGGTATGAGCTTCTGGAGCTATTTTAACCAACAACATCTTCTACATTCCCGCTATTGCAGGCCTAAAAGTATCCAGTTGTCTAAATGAACCTTGCTATAAATTCTAAATTACTGTTATTTCTGTTTTGCCACGCTTGTCAGATTAAATCCCCGAGGGTTCATTCCCAATGGCTTGCCCTGGATGCCGAATGAGTTCGATGGGTTGCGCCAGTGGGTAAGAGTCCGTTAGAAAGTTAATCATGCCGGAAAGCTTTTCCCTAGATAACCTCCCCTCCCAAACTGTGTCAGGTTCAGACAGTAACTGTCCTGCTTTTTCGCTGGTACTCCCCTCCTATAACGAGGAGCGCGGGATTACCAAAACCTTAGACCATCTTCAACAGAGCCTTAAGGCTGCTGGCTGTGAGTATGAAATTATTGTGGTTGATGATGGCTCAACTGACAGGACAAATGAAATTCTTCGGGCTCGTAACGATATCAGGCTGATTGAACACGGCAGTAACCGAGGGTACGGTGCTGCTCTCAAGACAGGCATTCGTCACGCCCACTACTCATTAATTGTAATTACCGATGCTGATGGCACCTACCCC
>JBGTDP010000225.1:0-2064 GCA_041748255.1 Thermosynechococcaceae cyanobacterium
ACCTTTAAGCAACAGGATCTTGAAACCTTTGCCGCCTACGCCAAGATCCCAATTATTAACGCCCTAACCGATTTAGCGCATCCCTGTCAGATTCTGGCAGATCTGCTGACGGTGCAGGAAAACTTTGGTGCTTTGGCCGGACTCACCTTGAGCTATTTTGGCGATGGCAACAATGTTGCCCATTCCCTGCTTTTGGGCTGTGCTTTGGTGGGGATGAATGTGCGGATTGCCACTCCCCCTGGCTACGAACCCCAGCCAGCGATCGTTAAGCAGGCTCAGCAACTGGCTGGGGGCCAGACTGAAATCACTGTCACCAACGACCCCCAGGCTGCGGTGGCCGGAGCCCAGGTTTTGTATACGGATGTCTGGGCCAGCATGGGCCAAGAAAATCAGGCAGACCAGCGGATTCCAATCTTTCAGCCCTACCAGGTTAACCAAGCGCTGGTAGCAGCGGCTGAATCCTCAGCGATTGTCCTGCACTGCCTGCCAGCTCATCGCGGCGAAGAAATTACCGATGGGGCGATCGAAGGGTTGCAATCTCGCGTCTGGGATCAAGCCGAGAATCGCCTCCATGCCCAAAAAGCGCTGCTGGTCAGTTTATTGGGTGACTAGAGTTTCTGGATCACGTCTATTAACTCCCTGGGCTGATGGACTAAAAAGTCTGGGCTTTGTTGGGCCAGGGCTTGGGAAGAGCTGAATCCCCAACTGACGGCAATGACTTTAATCTGACTTTTGCGAGCTGATTCGATATCCCTAGTTTCATCGCCAACGTAAGTCACCCTCTGCGGGTCAAATTGCCCTTGCTTTAAGACTCGCTTGATCATTTTATGCTTGCCCAAAATCGTTGTCCCGGAATAAATGAAGCTAAACAGGTCTTCCAGACCATTGTTTTGCAAAAAACCGGTGACATTTTCTTTAGAGTTAGAGGTCAAAATCCCTAAAAGGATTTCTTGATTCTTTAAGGTTGCAAGAACTTCCGGGATACCTGAGATTGGTTTGACCTGATCAATCTCTTTGTTTAAGTCTGCTCTTAAGCGCCTTAATAGCAAAGGGATCTTAAAGATAGAAATCTCTGAGTGTTTAACCACTTCCCTAAAGGTTAAATTTCTCAGCTGCTCAATCTCAGCCGCACTAACCGCCTGATAGCCAAACTCTGGAGCCAACCGATTTGAAATTCTCAGGATTGGATCAAGGGTATCGGCAAGGGTCCCGTCAAAATCAAAAATAACGACTTTCACTAACGACTTATCACAGGGGTAAGGGTTGGCTATAGGCACGAATTAAACCAGCATAGACTCCTTTGTACCTGTTCATATATTCAAATCAACCTGAAGCCGCTGCAGAATGTAGCCCAGGTTACGAGTCTGGTTAGGAATACTTAACACCTTTCGTACCCTGGGGAGCAGAAAGTTCTGCACTTTTGGTTGATAATGCAGGCAAGTTTGAAAATGGGGGGAATAGTCAGATGTTGATCCTAAATGCGGAAGATCTTGGGATACCGAAAGCCACCAAGCTTCTGCAGTTGCAATTTTCGTTTTTGGGCAGACACTTTGTAATTAGTGAGTTGTTTCCTCAACAAGCGAGACGGTCAGTGCTGCAACGCTGTAGGGGCTATCTAGAGGCGGGGAACTTCTGTCTGGTGATCGAGGGGGCTGCCCAGGTGGGCTTATGTTTTGAAACCTCCAGGCCCAATCCTGCACTCCAGGTTCAGGCTCCCTCTAGTGAATCACCTGAATCACCAACCATTGAACCGTCCCCAAAACCTGAGCCAGAATCTGAACCGGAATCAGCCCTAAAGTATCGGGGAATTCCGGTTCAACCCTCTGCCGCTAGAGCTGCTCTGACAATTAAGGATGGCACTCAACTCAGATACCGGGGCACCCAGTACCGAACCCAAGTTGCCAAGCCTTGCTAGTATTCGGGCACCGCTGGATCAATCTCGCGGCTCCAAGCCTGAATGCCACCTTTGACATTGGTGCCCTCAATCCCAGCCTGTTTGAGTAAGCCTAGAGCCTTGGCCGATCGTCCGCCCATTTTGCAGTGGGCAATTAGCCGGTGGCCGTT
>JBGTDP010000226.1:0-7387 GCA_041748255.1 Thermosynechococcaceae cyanobacterium
GCTGGCTAAATATGGGCAAAATACATAGGGCTAGAAAAATGGTCGTTTCCTAAGCGAACCTATGTACTAACTCTGAAACGTACATGGGGTAAAGCTTATAGGCAAAACCGTAGGTTTTGGTTTAAATGCCCCCGCCGGTCCTGATTGGGGTAATGACAAAGCATTTTGCCCAAGGGGAGAGAGTGCGCTACTGGTGCACCGATGAAAGTCGCTGGGGTCTCAAGAGTCTCACCGGTCGGGTGGTGACAATTACAGGTGTTAAGCCCCCTGTGTGCCAATAATGAGTGAGACAGCCACTACCTGAGAATTAAACTCTTACTCAGCTCTGGATCACGGGGTTTCAGTATCATCGGAACAGGAATGTACGCTAAGCACATCTATATTATTCTGTACCAATTGAACCTATCTGGCAGAAGGGGGCTGAAACCCTTGATATACAGTTCTATTTTCCTGTGCCAATTAGACCAGGATTTAACTGGTACGCTAAATTGAGCCTAAATTAGTTCAAATGTTCTATCCCCGTATCCCTTGTGTGGCAAGGGTTACAGCCTTAGCGTATATTCCTGTTCCAAAACTACTCAAAGGCCTAATGCAAAAAGAGATCGAAGGACTAGAGCAGCAGTTAACCCAGTCGCGGAGCAAAATGTCTGAGTACCTTAAGCAGCTAGGCGTAGAAGTAGGCACAGGAGGCCCCTCATGACGGCAGTATTAACCCCTCCCCGCAACCAGGTGGTGTTACGGGGAGTGAGCTGGACCACCTACCAGGCGCTGATCCGCGATTTGGAATCAGAGCCGGGAAAACGCCTGACCTACGACCAAGGAACGCTAGAGATTATGGTGCCGCTGCCACCCCACGAACGGTATAAGAGTCTGATGGGTCGTCTGGTTGAGGTGACGACGGAGGAGACAGAAACGGAGATTGCCAGCCTGGGCTCAACAACCTGGAGCCGGGAAGACTTGCAAAAAGGGCTAGAGGCGGATGAGTGCTACTACATACAGAATGAGCAGGCTGTCCGAGGTAAGTCTGAAATTGACCTTTCTACCGACCCACCGCCAGATCTAGCGATCGAGGTGGACAACACCAGCAGCTCGATGAATCGAATGGAGATTTATGCGGCATTAGGAGTACCCGAAGTATGGCGTTATCAAGGGGAGATTCTGACGATCTATCGACTGGTGGAGGGGGAGTATCGCCCCCAGGACACCTCGACGGCCCTGCCGCTATTGCAGCAGAGAGACATTCTGCGGTTTTTGCAGGCAAGTCAAACCATGGGTGAAACTAGCCTGATCCGACAGTTTCGGAAATGGGTCAGAGAGAAATTAGATGCCTAGATACTCATTAAAATTATTAAAGGACGTTGGAATTCCGAAGTGAAGCCATAGGACCGGAGTTATTAGGAGAATAGAGGTTTAAGGCCATGAATTCGTCTTCGATCAGGTTAAGCCCCTAATCCAAGTTTTATCAGTTGAACTTACAGGATTGGGCTATATTCCATTTTGGAATATAATGGCTCTATGGACTGGCAAGTAGAAGAGCACAGCCAATATACAGACTGGTTTGAAGAACAAGAGGAAGACCTTCAAGATGAGATCTTAGCCGTGGTCGGTCTGCTGAAAAGAGAAGGGCCAATGCTTTCTCGCCCCTATGCCGACACACTTGAAGCAAGTAAGCATCCGAACATGAAAGAGCTTCGGGTCCAGTACCGAGGCCAACCGTGGCGAATTCTATTTGCCTTCGATCCAAAGCGATCCGCCATTCTCCTGCTTGGAGGGAACAAAACAGGGAATGCTCGTTGGTACAAGGAAAATATACCGATTGCAGACAAAAGATTTACCCAGCACCTGGAACGACTTCAGAACAAAAAGGAGATGAAATATGGTAACGCTAGAAGAAAGAATGGCTCAGCTGACGCCAGAAAGAAGGGCAAAAATCGAGGCAAGAACCGATGAACTGCATCGAGAATATCTAGCTGTTCGGAAGCTACGAGAAAAGCTGAACCTCACCCAAAAAGAGATGGCAAAACGCATAGGCGTTAAACAACCTGCCATTTCAAAGCTTGAGAATGGAGATCGCCGCTTAACCCTCGAAGCCCTCTCCGAGATTATTACTGCCCTAGGTGGAGAATGGGAGATTACCGTGAAGCTCCCTGACACCGAAGCCATGTGGTTGACTGGAAGTGAAGACTTTTCCCTTTCAGCACCATCACCCAGGTCATAAACCAGTTGGCGGAAGTCCTAGCAAACCTCCCCGATCCAAAAGCGGCACAGCAAAATCAAACTGCACCAGCACTTCCAGCAAATACATTAATTCAATTATGCATAGGAGCTATGGAGTTGTTTCCCAGGAGGAAGACGCACTTCGCTGGATTCCCCGCTCCCCTTGTTCAAGATTTACTCACGAGCCCTCAGCCCTGGGTCAAGGGCGCTTTGCGCCTCTATTGAGGTCGGATGACCCTTGACCCAGGGCAGCTCGTGACAGAATCTTTTTTTATAGAGGGGCGGGGGGGATGTGTTTTTATTCCATGAGACGCCGCGAAGGTAACAAATTACGCTTCCAAGGTAATGAGACAAGCCTCAGAGAAAACCTGGCGAATTTGAGAGCTTTGTGAAAGGTTGGCAATACTTAATAAAGTACTAGAGTTGTTGAGAGTGGCAGTCACTTTTCTTTTTATAGAATAAAATAAAAACTAGATAATAGTTGATGTTTGTAATATTTGATGAGAATGGAGCATAACTTTCCACTGTTTGA
Organism: Thermosynechococcaceae cyanobacterium; assembly: GCA_041748255.1. Classification (GTDB taxonomy): domain Bacteria; phylum Cyanobacteriota; class Cyanobacteriia; order Thermosynechococcales; family Thermosynechococcaceae; genus JBGTDP01. Next base: position 2,750 of record JBGTDP010000226.1, read on the forward strand.
ATTTCTCTAGATACTCCAGCCAAATTCTCGATATTAAGGCACTCTCACCACTTTGGTTTTGTGCTTAGCAGTTTCTCCACTGCCTGTGTATCCATTGGCCGAGAAAAAAAGTACCCCTGCCCGTACCCACAATTTAGTTTTCTAAGTTCTACTAGCTGCTCAATTGTTTCTATCCCTTCTGCTGTCACCTCAACGCTAAGTTTCTGAGCAAGTGCCACGATTGTTTCAGTCATTGCGATGTTTTCCCCATTTGAATTTATTTGAGATATGAAAGAGCGATCTATCTTCAACATATCTATCTGAAAATTGTGAAGACGACTTAAGGATGAATAGCCTATACCAAAGTCGTCAATAGAGAACTGAATCCCTAAGTTTTTCAGTTGCATGAGCCGATCAACTGTCAACGGATCGTTATGCATAATTACATTTTCTGTAATCTCCAGCTTTAGACACTGGGCCTCCAGCTGTGTTTCTTGAAGTATTTGACTAACTTGTTGTAGCAGCTCAGGATGTCTAAATTGACTGCTGCATAGATTAACACTGATCATTAGGGGTGGGGCTGAGCTACCCTCTGGTTCATCTGCCTCTGACCCAAGGAGGAGATGTTGCCACTGCCGGGTCTGGTGGCAAGCCTGTCGCATTACCCATTGGTCGATTGAACTGCCTAGACCAATTTCTTCTGAAATCTCCAAGAACTCTGCTGGCATAAGCAGGCCCCGCTCTGGATGCTGCCAGCGCACGAGAGCCTCAAACCCTGAAATCTTCCCAGAGAAGAGCGACACAATCGGCTGGTAGTAGATCTCAAGCTCCTGATGGTCAATTGCTCGCCGCAGGTCAGTCTCCATTTGCAAGCGGGTCATTGCTTGGGAATACATCTTTGTATCAAAGATCTCGTGTCGGTCCTTGCCAAGGTCTTTGGCCCGATACATAGCGTTATCGGCATCGCGCAATAGGTTTTCTGGCTGGCTATAGTCCATCGTACTCAGAGCAATCCCAATACTCGCCGTGACAAAAATCTCGCGACCCTCCACACTGAGCGGCAGTGCCAGTTCTGCTTGGATCCGCTCGACAACTTGCAGGACGTTGCTGTCGTCTTCAATCCTCTCAAGTAGGATGGCAAACTCGTCTCCCCCCAGTCGGGCGGCCACGTCCATAGACCGCAGGCAGTTTTGGAGCTTGCCAGCGATGGCAATCAGCACCTGGTCTCCAAAGGTATGACCAAGGCTGTCATTGATCACCTTGAAGCGATCAATATCTAGGAAGAGGACAGCAAATATATAATCTTCGTGCCGTTTGGCATACTCGTGGGCACGCCGCAGGCGGTCCATAAACAAAGCGCGATTGGGTAGCCCCGAGAGAGAATCGTGAAAGGCATATTGACGCAGTTCTTCCTCTGCCCGTTGGCGCTCAGCGATTTCTCGTTCTAATTTTTGGTTTGTTACCTCGGCCACCTTTGCTAGTAACAAAGCTGCCGCCCCCTGCTTGCGCTCAGTGATGTCTTCAATGGCCAGGAGAATCTTCTGGCCATTGACAGCTTGTAAAACTGGACGTGCACTGAGCAACATGGTTCTAGGGCCAAGGTGCTCAAAGTTAAACTCAACCTCAAAATCTTCGATTGGGGCGTTATAGGGGAGAACTGCCTCTAGCAGAGATCGCAGCTGGGGAATATTCCACTGATCATTGCCTAGCTCAAAGAGCAGGCGTTGTTCCGTCTCGGCTAAGGAAACCTGGAACGTCTGATAGAAAGACCGATTTGCTGTGAGCACTTTTAAGTCAGCATCAAGAACGAGTAGAGGCTCGCGTACAGTCTCAACAATTGCTTCGGCATAATCACGAGATTCTCTATACTGTTCCACGCTGTGCTTAAGCGCATCAATATCTACCAAAGTCAGCACTGCCCCATCAATTTGATTGTCTGTGGTTCGATAGGGTCGGATACGGAGAATGTACCAGTAGCCCTCCTGATTTTGAACCTCCAGTTCTTTAATGCTGAGGGTATCTATTACCTCTAAGATCAATGCCTCTAAGTTAGAGACGTTCAGATTTAGCCGGATATGGCCCAGGGGTCGCCCCACATCCGTCGGAATTAAGTTGAAGAGTCTCTGGGCTGTGGGAGTGAAGCGCCGGATGGTGAGATCGTCTCCCAGCATCAGAATGGAAATATCCACGCTGCCGAGCAAATTTACCAGATCGTTGTTGGCCTGGTGGGCTTCTAGATTGCGACTTTGCAATTCATCGTTCGTTGTTTTTAGTTCTTCATTGGCTGCCTGTATCTCTTCTTTGGCGGTTTGCAGTTCCTCATTGGTACTTTGCAACTCCTCATTGATTGAGAGAATATCCTCGCTGGCTATCATGAGGCTTTGGTTCGTGGCTTCCTGCTCCTCCATAGTCGCTTGCGAAAAGGCTTGAGTGTCAGCCAATTCCCGTTCCATTTCAGCTAGCTGGTATCTGAGCAACTCCAATTCTGTTTCAGAGCCTGTGGGACGCGGAGAGCTCTTAATCCCCTGTGTCCCCGCGTCACTCTCCAAGGCTGGTACGGGCTCAAATAAGACTAAAAAGGAATGCGCTTGGGCTGGGGGAACCCTGAAAGGAATTACCTCAATCCTGACTTCTCCCAGTGGATCGTTCCCTTCAACTCGTACCCCTGCCTTGCTCACCGGGACATCTTGCTGTTTCGCCTGATAAATCGCTGTGCGCAACTGTGGCAGTAAGCCCGGTCGTGCCATTTTTAGCAGGTTTAAGCTAGCCTCTCCGGGGGCGGGTTTCAAGTAGGAACTGGTCTCTCCGCGGAATTGCAGAATGTTCAGCTGGTCATCGATTAGGACACCGACCGGGACATAGCGATTCAAGACAATCTGGTCCGCCTGTTTTTGCAAGTTCAAGCCGTTCCCGGCCTCTCCGCTCAGGCGCTCAGGTCTCGCTGATACTAGGGGATAGTCGTTGCGGGTAGCAAAGTCAAGCTTCAGGCGAGTGGGAGCCGAGGTTCTGGCATAAATCCTCTGCTTTTTGCTCACCACGGCAAACAAGTCTGAGAATTCTCCCGTGCCCTCAGAGGTGCCCAACATGAGAAAACCCGTGGGCTTGAGGCTGTAATGGAAGATCGGTAGCACTCGCTTTCGTATATTGGGTCCCAAATAAATCAGGACATTCCGGCAACTAATCAAATCCAGATTGGAGAACGGGGGATCAAGGCTCAGGTTGTGTCTGGCAAAGACACACAGTTCACGCACCAGTTTGCCGATCTGGTAGCCACCTTCTACCTGCACAAAGAAGCGGTGGAGGCGTTCTGAGGAGACATCTACCATCAAGCTCTCCCGGTAGATGCCTGTCCTGGCGCTGTCGATCGCGCTCTGGCTGACGTCTGTGCCAAAGATCTGGATCGGCGGTTTGATTGCCTGCTCTGCCAAAAACTCTAGCAAGCAGATGGCAATGGAGTATGCTTCCTCTCCTGTGGCACATCCCGGCACCCAAATGCGAATTGGCATCTCAACTGACTTGCCCTGGGTAATCTGCGGAAAGATTTGCTCCTTTAAGCTGTCAAAAACCTCTGGGTCACGGAAAAAGCTGGTGACCGATATCAATATATCCTGGTACAACGCTTGCACTTCTGCTGGGTTGTCCCGGAGATACTGGACATAATCCGCTAGCGTTTCCAGGCCGTACAAAACCATCCGCCGATTAATCCGTCGTTTGACAGTAGGGTATTTGTAATCACTAAAGTCAACGTTCGTAGCGGTGCGCAGCAGCGTAAAGAGGGTGGTGAGGCTAGTCTCGTCTGCGGGGAGTTCCTCAACTGTTGGTGCCTGGGTTGGATGAGCTATATAGGGATGATGGCGAATCTTTGCCAACTCCTCGGCGATCAATTGCGGGGGCAGGATGAAGTCCACTTGCCCGGTGGCGACAGCGGTGTTCGGCATGCCAACGAATTGGGCGCTTGCTTCACACTGGGCAAAGGTAATCCCGCCCGCCGCCTTGATTGCCTCTAGCCCCTGGGCACCATCCACATCCGTTCCTGACAAAACTATGCCAATTGCTCTGCTGCCTCGATCTATGGCTAATGAACTGAAGAAAGCGTTGATCGGCAGGTGCTTTCCCTGGGTCTTCTTGCGAGGCGAGAGGTGCAGCACTCCTTGAGCCAGGGTCATCTCGGTGTTGGGTGGAATCACATAAACATGATTCGGTTGTACAGCCGTACTATCCTGCACCTCAATGACGGGTATCTGAGTCTCTCTAGATAGAATCTCCGTTAACAAGCTCTTGTGATCTGGGGCCAGGTGCTGAATGAACACAAATGCCATGCCGGTATTGATCGGCAGATGGCGGAGCAACTGCGTGAATGCCTCTAATCCCCCCGCAGAAGCTCCAACCCCGACGACCGGAAATAATTCATCTTGATCCTGCATACTCTCGTGCCCCCCTTCGCGACGACCGGAAATAATTCATCTTGATCCTGCATACCCTTGTGCCCCCCTTCGCGAGGGCATAAACTTTGCACCTCTTTCTAAAAAGTATTTGGTTGGAAGACCTTGGATGTCTTCCCGTTTGGCAACCCGGCTGTTCAAAGTATCATTTAATTCTGCGGGAAATTGCTCGATTCTCGTGATATTTGTTCAATTAGCTTCAGTGCCATTTGTGAGG
>JBGTDP010000227.1:0-2404 GCA_041748255.1 Thermosynechococcaceae cyanobacterium
TCCAAAATAGCCATGGAGACTTTCTCAGTTTGCAGAAGTTAAATAGACAAAGACCTCCATGCACAAAAAACATGATATGTCTTGTCTCTGTGACAGCGTATCACGACTTTTAATCAAAAATTGCCGCCCTGCCACCCCACCTAGTCCAATCTAGAATTTAAGCAAATTTCAGAAACCTAATCTGTCCCAAGTGCGTCTGGGTGCTTAGTAACTTCAAACACTGATTTTGAAACAAGTTTTTAGCCTGGGGTGCCCTTTAAAATTATTATCTAGCAAACCTTACTAATTCCGCTAATAGTACGCTTTGTACAAATCTGTTTTACAACTTTGATGTTTCTCTACCTTAATCGCTTATGTCAAGTTCTCAATCTCGTCGTCTTCGTAAGCAGTTAACCTGTTTGGCCCTTTCTTCTGCAACTGCTTTAAGCGTCACTGTCTCTCAGCCAGCTTCAGCTCAGATTCCTTTGTTTAACTTGATTTTTAGGGGTGTGCAGCTGATTCAACTCTCAAATGTCTCCGATCGCCAAGAGCTGCAAATTGGACAGCAAATCAACAGTCAGTTGATCAGCCGGGGGATGCCGCTTTCTAAAGATGCTCAGCTTAATAACTACGTCAACCGAGTCGGCCAACGATTAGCTGCAGCTAACACTCGTAACAATATCCCCTACAAGTTCCAGGTGGTTAAAGACCCTCGCATTAATGCTTTTGCCACTATGGGCGGGTATGTCTATGTCACAACCGGCCTGCTAGCAGCCGCTGACAATGAAGCTCAGCTTGCTAGTGTTATGGCCCATGAAATTGGCCATATTGCCAGCCGCCATTTGGTCGAACAGATGCGGCAACAAGCTTTGACGCAGGGGATCGCCTCGGCTGCAGGGCTTGATCGCAATACTGCTGCCAATATTGCTTTAGATCTAGCCGTCAATCGTCCTAACAGTCGCAAAGATGAGTTTGAAGCCGATCAGGCTGGGCTGAAAACCATGCGCCAAGCAGGCTATGCCGAGACGGCAGCACCAGTATTTATGCGAAAGCTGCTCAAGCAGCGCTCTTCACCGACTTTCTTGAGTACCCATCCGGCAGTCCCAGATCGGATTAATGCTCTAGAAAATTTAATTCGGAGTAGTTCTGGAAATTCCTGTCGCCAGGCTCCAGCAACAACTGCCTGTGGCTTAAACAGCACGACCTATCAGCAAACCGTTAAAAATCGGCTGGGCTAAATTTAGCCCGCTGATCATTAAGCTGCCTAAAAACCAGCCCTCATTCCTCACTGACTTTCAAGGAATTCCACTCCTGAAGCTGGTGAGGTTTTTTGATCTGAGCTATTGTTTAGAACTGCCCGATACCGGCCTAGGGCCGTGAGGGGAAAGTGCTGTTGGTAGAGATGGTACTTAAGGTAAAAGTGGCCAGGAAACCCAGTCCCGGTGAAGTAATCCTCATCCCAGGTGCCCTCAGCCCTTTGAGTAGACACTAAATATCCCACGCCCCGTTCCAAAGCTGGGTGAAAAAAATCTCCAGTGGCTTCTCTAGCAGCAATCAAGCCAATCAAGGCCCACGCCGTTTGGGAGGCAGTGCTGGCTCCTTGGCCCTTTAGGGCTGGGTTGTCGTAGCTACGACAGGTTTCTCCCCAGCCGCCGTCAGGGTTTTGGCAACTGGCTAACCAGGTGGCAGCTTTGCGGATTGCAGGCTGAAACCGCTGAGGATTGATCAGCGATAGGGCTACCAATACCCCGCTGGTGCCATAGATATAGTTGACCCCCCAGCGCCCAAACCAGCAGCCCTCAGGTTCCTGTTCTTGGGCAAGGTAAGCTAGAGCTCGCTCAACCCGCTGGGGATCCATCGATAGGTGGCAGCGTCCGAGCATTTCTAGAACTCTGGCGGTGACATCGGCAGTATTCGGGTCAATCATCGCCTTGAGGTCGCCATAGGGTAATTGGTTCAACCAATCCTGATTGTTATCAATGTCAAAGGCGGCCCATCCTCCCGGTTGACACTGCATCGAGGCCGTCCACTCTAGACAACGGGCGATCGCTGCTTGCTTGCGGTGCTGATCCGCCAATTGCACAGCATCCAAGGCCATGACAACAACTGCAGAATCATCCACATCCGGGTAGAAGCGGTTTTCAAACTCAAAGGCCCAAGCTCCTGGCTTCCCCTGGGGGTTTTTGACTGCCCAGTCGCCATAGTCAAGAATCTGTTTCTCCAGCAGCCATTCCCCTGCTTTGACCAAGGCCGGATGATCGGGGGCCAAACCTGACTCGGCCAAGGCCCGCACCACCAGGGCGGTGTCCCAGACCGGCGACACACAGGGCTGAACCCAATAGGTTTGCTCTGTTTGAATGGTAAAGCGATCCACCGCCTCCAGACCTCTGGCCACAACTGGATCAGAGGCATCGTAGTCCAGGGT
>JBGTDP010000228.1:0-4454 GCA_041748255.1 Thermosynechococcaceae cyanobacterium
CACTCGCTTGATAAAGGCTTGATCTGCCCCGTAGCCAACAGCTTGCAGGATTGCTGGCGGATGAAATACAACAATATCGCCAGTTTGAGGAGGATGAAATCGATAGGAAAGCTTTTCGACAACTACGCGATCGCCCACTTCCAGGGTGGGCAGCATCGAAACCGAAGGAATGAAGCGCGGTTCAGCCACAAATCCCCGGATTAATAAAGCTAAAAGCAAGGCAATTACTAGGGTGACCAGATTCTCTCGCTGCGATCGCCAGGCCCGCAACCAAACCGGCGTTGTCTCAGGGCTTTTTTTGTCAAAGGCCATTAGTAAAGTCGCTGCAAGTTGTACTGATTTAAATTCGCTAGGGACTCGCGAGAGGCCGAAGGCGGCAAGTCCATCAGGTATTCTACTGCTGAGTGAGCATGGTCAGCCGCCAGATCCCGCGTCCGTTGAATGCCTTGAGACTTCTGAATTAAGTCGATCGCGGCTTCTAAATCCCCAGACTGTTGAAACTGGCGTTCAATTAGGGTTTCTAAATAGGGTTTTTCCTCTAGGGCAAACAGGGCTGGGGCAGTGAGATTTCCATCTTTGAGATCAGAGCCTGCTGGTTTGCCCAAGCCGTTCGTAGACCCGGTAAAGTCAAGAACATCATCCACAATCTGATAGGCCAGACCAAAATGGCGACCAAAGCGGTACAGGGATTCTGCCAGGTCTGAAGTAACATTACTGAGAATGCCGGCAGCTTTAGCACTATTGGCAAATAAAGAAGCGGTTTTGCAATAGGTTTTTTCGATATAGGCATCTAAAGACAGGTTGGGATCAAAGCGGCTCAGCCCTTGCTGGATCTCTCCCTCTGGGAGGTTCATGATCACCTCAGAAAGCAGTTTGACCACCGCTAAGTTATCTAAATTTGCCAGATGCCAGGCCGCTTGACCAAACAGAAAGTCCCCGGCCAGCACTGCAATCCGATTATCAAAGCTGGTGTGAACCGTGGGAATCCCCCGCCGCACCTCCGACTCATCAACCACATCATCATGGACCAAGCTGGCCGTGTGGATCATCTCGGTGATTTCTGCCAGACGCCGATGCCGGGGGGTAATCTCATCTTCTCCCATCGTCCCTCGGGAGATCAGCAACACCACTGCCGGGCGCATCCGTTTACCCTCAGCCCCAAATAAATGTTCTGCTGCCGCATAGAGAATTGGATGCCTAGCCCCAACCAAGGTCTTAAGGTTTTGATTCAACACCAGTAAGTCGGCTTCAACCGGGTCAAAAAGGGAAGTGACTGAGGTCATGGAGTAACTGACTCAGATAAAGGTTACGAAATTTTACAGAATCCGTTTTTATTCTAAGCTAACTCCTTGTCTTGAGAAAGCTTTCAGACTCAGGGCTGGATTTGCTCCTAGAATACAGGCTGGGATATTGTTGCAACTGTCCCCGTTCAAATACTTGCCAGTGGCGCATCATGTCTCGCACAGGTTCTAATCTTCACTCTCCGGCCCCTAGGACAGACCCCCAAACCCTGGCCGCCCTGATTGCCCAGTTAGCAGCCCAAAAAGATGCTTGGACTCAGGTGGCAATCCCGGAGCGGATTGCCTATCTCCAGCAGGGGATTGCCGGAACTAGCGCGATCGCTCCTCGGTGGGTAGAAACCGCCTGCAGGGCCAAGGGGATTGATCCTGACTCATCCCTGGCCGGAGAGGAATGGATTACCGGACCGATGACCTTGATCCGACACCTGCGGCTGCTGATCGCTGCCTTGGCCGCCAATGGTCAGCCGCCGCCCCTGAAGCAATACCAGCGGGTCAATGGTCAAAAAGTCGCCCAAGTTTTCCCCGGCAGCTGGATGGAAAAGCTTCTATGGTGGGGCTTTCAGGCAGAAGTCTGGCTCCAGCCGGGTCAGCCCGCCAGCCAAGGGGCAATCTACCGGCAAAAATCTGCTGGTAGGGTTTGCCTGGTTTTAGGGGCCGGCAATGTCTCTTCAATCCCCCCCCTGGATGTACTTTACAAATTATTTGTTGAAGATCAAGTTGTACTGCTGAAGCTGAACCCCGTGAATGCTTACCTGGGGGAATTTCTAGAGGTTGTCTTTGAGCCCCTGATTGCCGCTGGTTTTATTGGTCTGGTGTCTGGGGATGGCAACCTGGGCCGAGAGCTGTGTGAGCATTCCCAAATTAATACCATTCACATGACCGGCGCTCAACAAACCCATGAGGCGATTGTCTGGGGCAGTACCCCGGAGGAGCAGCGATCGCGACGGGCAGATCATCGGCCGGCTTTGAGCAAACCGATTACCGCCGAGTTAGGCTGCATCACCCCGGTTCTGGTTGTTCCTGGCCCCTGGCGACAGGGGGATATTGCCTTTCAAGCCCAGCACCTGGCCAGCATGGTCGCCCACAATGCTAGTTTTAACTGCACAGCCCCCCAGGTTGTGGTTACAGCCCAGGGATGGGAGCAGCGGCCAGCCTTTCTAGACCAACTTAAGCAGGAGTTGGCTGCTATCCCGCCGCGTCTGGCCTATTATCCCGGTGCCCAGGATCGCTATCAGACTTTTTTAGATCACTATCCCCAGGCCCAGGCTCTTACTGCTGCCCCAGGCGGAACCATTCCCTGGACGGTGATTCCTGATGTTTCCCTGATTACTGGGGAATATGTCCTCAGTCAAGAAGCTTTTTGTGGAATCCTGGCGGAAGTCACCCTGGCTGCAGCTAATCCCAAAGACTTTCTAGCTCAGGCGGTGGCGTTTGCCAATCAGCAGTTACCGGGAACCCTTTCCTGTGTGGTTTTGGTTCATCCGGCGACCCAGCGGCGCTATTCAAAAGACTTGGCTACCGCGATCGCTCAGTTGCGCTACGGGGCAATTGGAATTAACGCCTGGAGCGGGGTGATCTACGCCCTGGGCGTCACGCCCTGGGGAGCGTTTCCCGGTCATTCCTTAGAAAATATTGGCTCCGGTCAAGGATTTGTCCACAACACTTATCTATTTGACCATCCCCAAAAATCAGTGCTCACAGCCCCGTTTCGGATCTTTCCCACCCCCGCCTGGTTTGCCAACCATCGAAATCTGCGGCAACTGGGGCAGCGACTGACTACTTTTGAAGCAGCGCCGACCTGGGAACAGCTACCAGGGATTCTCAGGGCAGCACTACGGGGATAGCACTGCCGGAGCGATCGCTAAGACCTGCACTGGCTGACCGGCAGCGACAAAGGGATGCTCAATCGGCAGCACGGCCAAGCCGTTGGTCTGGGCCAAATTAATTAAATTGCCAGAGCTATGGCCCCCAGCAGCAGGTTTAAATGTATAGATGCCGCGACTTAATTCCAGGTCTCCCCAGAGATAAGTCTCTCGCTTACCATCGGCGCGCAGATCTTGGCCACAGGTGGCTTGAACAAAGGCCGGACCCCAGGAGTGGGCCTGACCAGCCAGTTTCCTCAGGGCAGGTTGCACAAACCGCCAAAAACTCACCAGGGCTGAAACCGGATTGCCCGGCAGCCCAAAGTAGAGCCGGGGAGATACCTGGTTCTCGCTGGGCGGGAAGAAGGCCACGGTTAAAGGTTTGCCGGGTTTAACCGCCACAGAACGAATCACAATTTCGGCCCCCAATTCCCCTAGGACTTGATCAACATAGTCGTAGTCCCCCACCGAGACCCCCCCGGAAGAAATAATCAGATCGGCGGTGTTAAGGGCCTGGGTAATCGCTGCCTTGAGCAACGCCGGGCGATCGCCCACTGTTCCCAGGCGTTGGGGCACGGCCCCGGCCTCGCTGACCAATCTTGCCAAGGCGTACTGATTAGAATCAACGATTTGACCAGGGTGCAGGGGTTGATCGGGAGTGACCAATTCATTGCCGGTGGAGAGAATAGCCACCTGAGGCCGACGATACACCGGAATCTGAACACACTGCATTGTCGCCAAAACCGCTAACTCCGGAGCATTCAAAACGATTCCCTGGGGTAGCAATGGTTCTCCAGCCTGGTAGAAAGCCCCGCGCTCACGGACATTAGCCTGGGGTGCTGGGGCTGCCAGAATCTGAACCTGATTTTGCTGCCGCTGGGTTTGCTCTTGCATCACGACTGTGTCTGCCCCTGCAGGCATCACAGCCCCGGTGAAAATCCGGGCAGCCTGTCCGGATTGGATGGTTTTTTGGGGCTGGTGCCCGGCGGGAATTTCTTCGATGATTTCCAATGAAACAGGCTGTTGAAGACTGGCGGCTTGAAGGTCTTCAGCCCGGACAGCATAGCCGTCCATGGCAGAGTTATCCCAGTAGGGAAAGTCGTGATCGCTGCGAATTGGGGCCGCTAGAATCCGACCGGCGGCGGCAAGCAAATCTAAGCTTTCTTGATCCTGTTGGCCGCTAAGGGGTTGGACAAGCTCTAAGATCAAGGCTTCAGCTTCTTGGACCGACAGCATGGGAGTTTAGAGTTGAATATCTCATTCATCCTAGGAGATTCTGGGGTCACTAGAA
>JBGTDP010000229.1:0-2010 GCA_041748255.1 Thermosynechococcaceae cyanobacterium
AGGGGTATGCGCTCCAAACCTTACAACCGATTAAATCGGAGCGAGTGCAATCCTTTATACCCTCTGAGTTAGAGGTTGTTTCTCTGTGGCCAGGGCAGACCCTTGGGGGCCTTTATGTCGCTGCCTATGGTCTCGGCTCCACCCTGGAATATAACGAGCTAATTGTGATTGGGGCAGTGGTTCGCTACGGCAATCAGCTTGGTGCCTGGATTTCTCACATCTATGTTGATCATCCGGATTCAGTTGCTGGGGGACGTGAAATTTGGGGATTACCGAAAGCATTAGCACAATTCACCTGGGGGGCTAACAACCAATCCGTGCAGGTTCATCAAGGTGAGCAGCTACTTTGCGATCTCAGCCGCACCTGGAAACTTCCAGGATGGCGTCAAACACTCAGTTTCTCAGCCTTTAGCACTTTAGGATTAGACTTGCTGTGCTTTGAGGCAAAAAGCAATGCCCGGCTCTGTCTGGCAGGGATGAAAGTTCAAGTCCCAGCCACAAGCTCGATCGCTGCTTTGGGTTTGGATCAGCCTTGGTTAGGCGGGGAATGCCAAAACTTACATCTAGTTGCTGAAGCCCCTCAGGTCGTGGGACAGTTAGCCAGTAGCTTTGAGCGTTAGCCTGTTGATGCACCTGTTAACTGAAGTGGAACATCAAGAGATAGTTTGCTCTGCAAATTGAGCAACGGCCTTGGTCGCTGTTTCTAATTGCTGTAACAACATCGAAGCAGTCCCTAAGTCCCCCTGTTTTGCTTGATTTTCAAGTTCGGCTGCCAACCCGGCGACACGCTTTGCACCCACATTGGCACTGGCGCCTTTAATATGATGGGCCTCTTGGCGGATAGTTTCAGCATCTTGAACAGAGACTGCATCCTTGGCGGCAGCTAGATGCGTTTGGGTATCAGCCATAAAGACAGCTAGCAGCTCTTGCTCAAAGTCAGAATCATCCTGGGAAACTTGATGTAAATACGCTAGGTCAAGGGGGGGTTGGATATCCATAGTCAATTTTGGACTGGGTTTAAAAGTTTTGATGGGTTGAAGTTGATAGCATCTGAGTCCAGTGGGACAGGGTGGCCTGAAGATCTTCCTTACGCACTGGTTTGCTGAGATAGTCATTCATCCCCGCTGCCAAGCACTGATCTCGGTCTTCTTTCATAGCATTGGCGGTCATCGCAATGACCACGGGGTAGGAAAGATTTATCTGTTGATTCCCGGAGGCTTGATCAGTCTCGTTATTCAGGTGGGGCCTTTGCTGCTGACGACGGCGAAGCTCGCGCGTGGCCTCAAACCCATCCATAACAGGCATTTGACAATCCATCAAGATTAAGTCGTAGGGGGCTGCGGCCAAACGCAGCAAAACCTCTGCTCCATTTGCGGCAATATCTGCTGTGTAACCCAAGTTCTTAAGCTGCTTTAAAGCTACTTTTTGATTCACCAAATTATCTTCAGCAATTAAAATTTTGAGCGACTGCGCTGGTTCTAATCCCTGGTTTGTGAGCCTAGGATCTGGCCCTGGCAGAGAGGAATGAGGGGAGATCGCTAAAACATTCATGATCGTATCCAGCAACCGAGAAGGGCGCACCGGCTTAACCAGGTAGGCGGCAAACCCACTCTCCAAGGCTCGTTGGGTCTCCCCCCGCTGGTTGGTAGAGGTGAGCATAATCAGCGGGATGGTTTTTAGACTTGGATTTGCCTTGAGCTCTTGCCCCAGAGTAATTCCATTCATCTCCGGCATCTGCATATCAATTAAGGCCAAATCATAGGGGCTCCCTTGGGATCTGGCGACTGACATCATTTGTAGAGCAGCAGCCCCTGCCTCAGCTTCATCCACCTGGATGCCCCACTTTACCGCTTGATATCGAACCACTTTGCGATTGGTGGCATTGTCATCCACAACTAGCAAGCGTCGGCCCTCTAGATGAACAGTCTCAACTGCTGCTTGAAGTTGCTTGGGCAGTGTAATCGTAAACCAGAAAGTTGACCCCTGCCCTAGCTGACTTTGAACCCCAAT
>JBGTDP010000230.1:0-4019 GCA_041748255.1 Thermosynechococcaceae cyanobacterium
GTCTCCCAGTCCACAGTGACGAAATGATCTTCTAGCCAATCTGAGGGATACATTGGAGGCACGCGAACCTCGGCAGAACGAGCGAGGATTAACCAGCGCCCATCGGCACAGCGATAGCCAATCTCAATGATGTAATCGCGATCGCTGACCGGAATTGGCACGTACCATTCCCGGGCCATTTCATCGCAGGGATATTCTTGAATACTATGGGGCACCTGGTGGTCAAGGCTAATATCTGTGGCATCGTAAAGGCGCAAGGATAACTGCTCTCCTCCTTGATGCCGCAGTGACTGCTTGTGCTCGTTGGGGATATCCCAGTAGGTGTAAGCCCATTGAGGATCTCGGGGCATTAAAACAATCCGGCTTTCCCCGTAGCCCTCTGGCAACTCGTTTAATCCTTGATCAACTGCTGCCAGGGTACCGCCACTGCGATCCTCTTGGCCCACTTCAAATTTTGCCGCCTCGACTTTTTCTTGAGAGGCTAGCTCGCGGTTAGGACTAGGGGCAACCGGATCTTGTTGGCGCACCTGAGGAGATGTTTGTTGCTTGAGCTGAATTGAAGAGAGCAACTGCTCTTTACGCATTCTGCTATAGCGGGAGACGCCGAACTCACTGGCAACTCTGCGCAGTTGCCGCAGGGTCATTTCTTCTAGGGGGAGTGTTTCAGGGGCCATGGTGTTCCTCCTCAGCGGCTTCTAGGGTTTCTTGAACGCTAATCTGATTCTGCAATCCTCAGTTAGGGATGGGGATCGCTTTACCTTTATTAATATCCGGCAAATAAAATCTGAAGTCAAGGGCTGGGATCATCTATTTTAGATAGATCTACGGATTTTCAAGCTGGAGTGGGATCGTAATGTCATGGAAAATTGATAATTTCATGTTAGGGGATCATTACAGGACGTTTTTGATCCCAGGCTGATGCTTTGCACCCAAAGATTCAACGCATTCAGCTCAATAAGGAGGTGCTAGGATATTTGGGCAGTAACGGGATTGCCTGGCTTTAGCGGGGCAACGAAATTGCCCAGGCTTGGAAGCTAGGTAGTTTGGAACTTCAAATAAAGGAAGGGTTTGTGTGGCGATAAAAAGTGAATCCCAACTTCAGCAAACTCCCTTGTTTGAGCTTCACCAGGCCCTCCAAGCTCGAATGGTTGGTTTTGGGGGCTGGGAGATGCCGGTTCAGTATCAGGGAATTACGGCTGAACATAAAGCGGTCCGCCAGCAGGCTGGGATGTTTGATATTTCCCACATGGGCAAGTTTGCCCTTCAAGGCCCTCACCTACTTGAACAGTTGCAGCCGCTGGTTCCCACAGATTTAAGTCGTCTCAGGGCCGGGTCAGCGAAATACTCAGTTTTTTTAAACCCCGCTGCCGGGATCATTGATGATTTGATTTTTTACTATCAAGGTAAAGATGCTCAAGCAGAGCGGGGGCTGTTAATTGTCAATGCTGCCACTGCTGCTGAAGATAAAGCTTGGTTGTTAGACCATTTAGATTTGGCTCAAGTTACCCTGCAGGATCTCACCAGCACCCAGGCCTTGATTGCTGTGCAGGGACCCCGGGCAGTGACCTGCTTGCAAACTTTGGTGGCGGAAAGTTTAGCAGCGATTAAACCTTACTGTCACATTGAAACCCCCTTATTCAATCAACCGGCATTTTTTGCCCGCACGGGCTATACAGGGGAAGATGGATTTGAGATTATGGCTGCCCCAGAAGTCATTCAACAGCTATGGCGATCGCTGTTAGATCAAGGCGTGATTCCCTGTGGCTTGGGAGCCCGAGATACCCTGCGGCTAGAAGCAGCGATGGCCCTCTACGGTCAGGATATTGATCAAACCACAACCCCATTAGAGGCAGGTTTGGGGTGGATTGTTCAGTGGGACAAAGGAGACTTTATTGGCCGTGCCCCGTTGGAACAGCAACGACAAGTCGGTGTCCAGCGAAAATTAGTCGGGTTGCAAATGCAGGGACGGAATATTGCCCGCCATGGCTATCCAGTTTTATCCCAAGGAGAACCCGTTGGCGTTGTCACCAGTGGCACCCTGGCCCCGACGGTGGGTAAGCCAATTGCCCTGGCCTTTGTGCCCACGCCCCTTTCGCAACCAGGGCAAAGCTTAGCGGTTGAAATTCGGGGCAAAGCTTATCCGGCAGTGGTTGTGCAGCGTCCCTTTTATCGCCGCTCCCGAACTGCAAATGGGGGAGAATCAACTCAAGCAGTCTGAGAGACGGCTTTGGTTTAGGATCAATAATACGCAACTTGAATGATTGGTTTGAATTTTGTCACTGAGATCGCCCTATGAGCTTGGAATTTCCTGAGAATCTTAAATACCTAGACTCCCATGAGTATGCCCATCTTGAAGGAGACACTGCCACGATTGGCATCAGTGCCTTTGCCGTAGACCAACTGGGGGATATTGTCTTTATTGAGGTTCCTGAGGTTGGCGAGCAAGTCAACAAAGGCGAAACCTTTGGCTCTGTGGAATCGGTTAAAGCCGTTGAAGATCTTTACTCTCCGGTTTCAGGAAAAGTTGTGGAGACCAATACTGCGATCGTTGATGCCCCGGAGCAATTAGGGGAAGATCCCTACGGCCAGGGTTGGCTACTCAAGGTTCAGGTAAGTGGTTCAAATCACCTAGAAGAGGCGCTGACTGCGAGTGAGTATCGCGCCCAAGTGGAAGGAACTTGAGGAGCCAACTTAACTGAAATCAGCCTCTAGATCTGAGTGGGTACTCATCTAAAACTGGGGTTGTGTCAAAATTCTGTAACATAAAGACAGGCTTCAAGCAACGTAAAACGGTATCAAATTGCACTTTTTGTGTCGAAGCTTTAAAAGAAATTGTATTCCTTGACTCAAATCGGTATACTTGCGGCGGCTTTTGTAACCGATACTACACTTGCAGGCAAGGAAGGAGGCACTAGGTTGGCTAGAAGACGTAAGCGTAAAAGTCGCCGTCGTCAAGAGGGACGTAGAATTCTTGAGCATATTCCTCAGTTCAGTCTTGAAAGTGGTGAAGACAAGCCCGTCACAGCAGCTCGTAAGTTTATTCAAACTGAGGGAATTATCCCCCCAGCGCTACTGCTAGTGAAGCGCAATGAACATACGACTGATCGATATTTCTGGGCTGAAAAAGGTTTATTTGGTGCTCAGTACGTTGAAGAGAATCATTTTCTATTCCCCAGCTTAAAATTGCAAGCTGAGGAAATGATTGTTTCTTAACCCTGAGAATTCATCTAAATTTCCTGTGAAGGGAGCAACACCTAGGTTGAGTTTTAATTCTACCTAGGTGTTGCTCCCTTTAACCTTTTGCGGCCGTTACAATAGAAATCAATCACTTAATCAATGTAGATATCATAGGTAGATCATGTCTGCAACTTTAGAACTAAATCCAGTCAACGTTGAACAAGTTTTAGATGAGCTGCGGCCCTATCTGATGGCTGATGGTGGCAACGTGGAGCTGGTAGAGGTGGAAGGCCCGATTGTCAGGCTGCGGTTACAGGGGGCCTGTGGTTCCTGTCCTAGCTCTGCAATGACCTTGAGAATGGGAATTGAGCGCAAGCTCCGGGAAACTATTCCCGAAATTGCCGAGGTTGAACAAGTCATGTAAGCCATCAGGGCTTCGAATCAGTTAATTAAGCTTGATTTAATTGCAGCTTAGCTTGTTGCCAGCGTGCTTCTAACTCTGCTAAGGAATAGGCAGACAAAGGCTGATCGCTGGCCTCTTCCATCTGCTTTAAACGCTGAATAAAGCGGTGATTGGTTTCTCGCAGGGCTTCCCCGGGGTCTAGGTGTGACCAGCGGGCTAGGTTGACAACCGTAAACAGCAGATCTCCTAGCTCAGCTTGCTTGTGAGCAGGGTTATTTCCTTCTAGGGCCTCTTGAAGCTCAGCTAATTCTTCATAAAATTTGGCCCAGACGCCGCTAATATCCTCCCATTCTAGGCCGGTGGCAGCGGCTTTTTGAGAAATTTTATATCCCGCCATCAACGGCGGAAGGCTGCGGGCATAGTGCCTTAGCTTTTGATG
>JBGTDP010000231.1:0-12683 GCA_041748255.1 Thermosynechococcaceae cyanobacterium
CCCCAGCTTTATGTGCACCAGCACCCGGTTCCTAATGCCTATACCCTGGCGATGCGTGGCAAGCAGCCCTTTGTGGTTCTGCACACTTCTTTGATTGAGATGCTCTCTCCAGAAGAGATACAGGCGGTGATTGCCCATGAACTGGGTCATCTCAAGTGTGATCATGGGGTTTATTTAACCCTGGCTAATTTAATTGTTTTAGCCACCGGACAAATTCCTCGCTGGGGAGAATGGATTGCCCAGGGGCTGCAAGTCCAGATGCTGCAGTGGCTGCGCTGCGCTGAATTTACCTGCGATCGCGCTGCCCTACTAGTGGCCCAAGATCCAAAAGTAATTGTCTCAGTGTTGATGAAACTGGCCGGAGGGTCTCCGAGTTTAGCGCCTCAACTGAATGTTGATGCCTTTCTGGCCCAAGCCCGAGCCTACGATCAGTCAAATACTCAGTTAGGGCAAATGATCAAGGAAGCCCGGACTGCTCAGCTAACCCACCCCTTGCCGGTTTTACGGGCTAGAGAAATTGATCAGTGGGCCAGCAGCCAATTCTATCAAGCCCTGCTGCAGAATCATTCTCTCCAGTATAATAATGGAGCATCATCCCTGGGCGGGTGGCGAAATTGGTAGACGCACCACACTCAAAATGTGGCGGCTTCGGTCATGAGAGTTCGAGACTCTCCCTGCCCATTTAACCCTTGCCTCAGCAGCCATAGTTCAAGTTTCTCCGGTGCTGATTGCTCAAGTCACTGATACGCATTTATTTGCCGCCCCCGAACAAGCCCTTAAGCAAATTCAAACTGCTGACTCCCTGCAGGTGGTTCTGAAGCGATTGCTCAATCTTCCCTCTCGCCCTGATTGCTTGCTGCTAACGGGGGATCTCTCCCAGGATGAAACCCCCGAGTCCTACGATCGCTTGGTCGATCTTTTAGCCCCTCTGGAAATTCCAGCTTATTGGCTCCCTGGCAATCATGACTCTCTAGCCATCATGCAAAAGCACTGGCGGCTGTCCTCCTGGCCGCTAAAGCCGGAAAAATCTTTCTTTGCCGGAGGCTGGCAGATTCTGTTGCTAAATTCCGCTATTCCTGGTCATGTAGAGGGAGAATTAGCGGCGGCGGAACTGGCCTGGCTGGCGGCTCAGCTGCAAAACCACCCTGAGCAACTGACGTTGATTACCCTGCATCATCCGCCGTTGCCGGTTGGGTCAGCCTGGATGGATGCGATCGCCTTGCAAAATTCGGCTGAATTTCTCGCCCTGGTGGATCGTTATCCCCAGGTCAAGTTGGTTGTGTTTGGTCATATTCACCAGGAATTTGCTCGCCAGCGTCAAGGGGTCGTCTACCTGGGGTCTCCCTCAACCTGTGTGCAGTTTCAACCCTACAGCCAAGCCTTTGGGATTGATCCTGAGGCGCAACCTGGCTTCCGGCTCCTGAACCTGTTGCCAGATGGCAGCTACAAAACTTGGATTGAGCGAGTGCCCTATCGATAACCATCAATTGGCTAGGGCAGCGGAATCAAAGTATTTCCCCTGCCTGACCCATTGTCTGTCCTGCTAACCAGGCTGTAGTCCAAGCGCTTTGAAAATTAAACCCTCCCGTCACCCCATCAATATCCAAGATTTCTCCGGCAAAATATAAACCTGGGCACAGGCGGCTCTCCATGGTCTTAAAGTTCACCTGCTTGAGGCTAACGCCACCGCAGGTGACAAACTCTTCTTTAAAGATTCCTTTGCCCTGAATCGCATACTGTCCTTGAACAAGCTCTTGAATCATCTGGTGCAGGAGTTTGTTGGAGAACTCTGCCCAATGTTTTTCAGAACTGATGCCGCAGGCATAAATCAATCGCTCCCATAGCCTTCGGGGTAAGGGCACCGGGCAGGTGGCAGCAATCCTTTTTTGGGGTATCTGGGCCTTGACGGCCAACAAGGTTTGCCGCAGTTTCTCCTGGTTGAACTGGGGTAACCAGTTGATCAACAACTGTGCCTGATACTTTTGATCATGCAAAATTCGCGCCCCCCAGGCTGAGAGCTTCAAGACTGCCGGTCCACTCAGTCCCCAGTGGGTAATTAGCAATGGACCTGTTTGCTCCAAGCGCTTTTGACCCTCAACTAGTAACCGAAGTTCAGCAGTGGGTACAGAAACCCCCGCCAGGTCTTGCAGGCGCGGATCATTAATATTGAAGGTAAACAAGGAGGGCACTGGCGGCTGAAGCTGATGCCCCAAAGCCTTTGCCAGTCGATAGCCTAGGGGATGACTGCCGGTCGCCAGCAACAGACGCTGGCTCTTAAGCGATTCCCCTGACTTAAGCCTAATCTCAAACCTGGGATCCGCAGGATCGGCTGAAACTGGAGTTAGAGACTGCACTGGGGAGCCGGTACAAACCTTCACCCCTGACTGCTGAGCTGTCTCAGTCAGACACTCCAGAATCGTTTCAGAGTTATCTGAAACCGGGAACATCCGCCCATCGGCTTCTGTTTTAAGTTGCACACCGTGGGTGGCAAACCACTGAACTGTATCCTGAGGTTGAAAACGACCCAGGGGTCCCCGGAGGGCTTTTGCGCCCCTAGGGTAGGCTTGAATTAATATCCCTGGATCAAAGCAGGCATGGGTGACATTACAGCGACCACCACCGGAGATTCGCACCTTGGCCAGCAGATGACCGCTGGCTTCTAAAAGTGTAACTTGAGTCTGAGGATGGGCTTCGGCACAGGCGATCGCGCCAAAGAACCCCGCTGCCCCTCCACCGATGACCACCACCTTTAGAGGCGATGCAGATTTCAACGATTAATTCTCAACTTCCAAGGCTTAAGCATTTGCTGGGGGTGTCATAGCTGGGTCGAACTTTTTTGCCAACCGATCTAAAGCAATAGCTGCCGCTTCAGCCACTTGGGGATGGCTGTCTTTTGCCAGGTACTTGAGGGCCGAAGCGCTTTTAGGACTGGCAAGATGCCCGAGGGCTTCGGCAAGGCGCTGGCGCACGAGCCAATCTTCTGACTGGGCAAAGCGGAGGATATGATCCACGGCTTGGACTGCTTTAATCTCTCCCAGGGCAGCGATCGCGGCTTGTTGCAGCATCACCTCTTCACTCTCTAACGCTTGAACTAAAACCTCAAAGGCCTGCGGATCTTTAAGGTTCCCTAAAGAGACTGCAGCACTAAATCGGACCAGCCAATCGGTATCCTCATAAAAGGCTCGCACCAGGGGCCCAAAGCCCCGTGGGTCTTCCAAGTACCCCAAAGCCCCGGCGGCATCTGCCCGAATGCCGTAGTCTGAATCGGTTTCTAGCAGTTGCACCAGAATCGGCAAGCATTCTTCTGTGGGCTTTAAGCCCAAAGCAAAAACTGCCATGGAGCGAATTTGCAGGTTCTCATCCTCTAAAACTTTTTTAATTAAAGGAACCGCCTCCAGGGCAGGAACTTCGCGCAAAGCAGCCAGGGCCAACATCCGATCGCGAGAGCTAGAACTGTCAAGTTGGACAGCGATTTGGTCAGGGGTCAAAGCCATATTCTTTACAAAACTTTATCTAATAAGTTCTATTATAGTTAACTTCAGACCCCTAACCCCAAAACCTAATCCTGAGAGCCAGCCAAACTCAGCAGTTTCAGCGATTTCTTGACTACAATATCCTGAGAGCCAGCCAAACTCAGCAGTTTCAGCGATTTCTTGACTACAATTGTCCCACCAATCGCTGCAAGCGGACCTTTAAAATCACATACAAGGACCATTGCTGGTGCTCGGCCAATAACCAAAAGACAAACCCGGCATGAATACAAAAGCTGGTAATTGCCCATAGAATCGGGAACCAATACCAGGGGCTATCTGGAAGCGGGGGAAAGGTATGGTACGACAGCCAAATTAACCCAGGGGGGAGCAAAATTAGCAGCAAGCTTCCCACCCAAACCAGCAGGGTTAAATTGTAGTTGTCGGGTCGTGCAGGTCGCCAGCGATCGCCGGTCCACTGCCAAACATAGGCTTGAGAACTATCTTCGACTCGCACCGATTGGGCGAGTAGATCCGCTGTAAAAATATGGCGGCAAAAGTTACAGGCAAAGGCTTCCATCAAGGCTAGTTCACTAATCTGCCCATGGCGACAGATAGGACAGGGATAGAGCCCTTGGAACTCTAAGCCAGATTTAGAGAGGTCAAAATTTTCTGAGGCAGCACTAGAGGGTGGCATTGTCATTAAGCGAGGCTGGCAAACTCATTTAATTTCAATCCTTAAGCTAACAGCTGCCCCCTCCGGCGTTGGTCAAACTGTTAGTGAATCTTGACATTGTAACAATTGCCCCCAAGTTAGGGCACTGCTTTAAGTTCCTGCAGTAGTAGTTCAATTCTTGCTTGTAGGCAAAGAAACTCTTCTTGCTGACTGGTGGGATAAAGGCTGCGAACCGTATTTAAAGAATGCTCTTGGAGATTTGCCACCGCACTAGTCTCAGTAGAGGCTTGCGGATTAGACTCACCCGAAGCTGGCTGGTTGATCAAAGCTTGGCTAGTCATATTTACTCATTCACACCGCATATGTCATTGTATCTTGAACGGACTCAGAGACGCTGTTCTAAACCAACAATTTTTTAATGAATCTTCTGATTTATTTTTGACACAGTATGCGTACTGACGCCTCATCTTGAATTGCGTTCCATCAAGAGAATAATTTGAGCATTCAGGAAGTATTTTGCCAAACTCAAACTGTCTTGGCAGCTTTTAGCTGATCCCTAGGTTAAACGTCCAAACGCTGCAAGTGATTCACCAGGGCTTGCAAACCCAAGAAATAGCTCTGGGGTCCAAAACCGCTAATTTGGCCAAGGGCAACCGGGGCAATCCAAGAATGGTGGCGAAATGCCTCTCGGCGGTAAATATTGCTCAGATGAACTTCAACCGTAGGAATGGCGACTGCCGCGATCGCATCTCTGAGCGCAACGCTGGTATGGGTATAAGCAGCGGCATTAATTAAAATTCCCTGGTGATGATCTAAGGCGATCTGAATTGCCTCAACCAGGTCACCTTCGTGATTGGACTGTAGAATTGAAATCTTTATCACCAGCTTGTCAGCCTCTTGCTGAAGCTGGTGATTAATCTGCTCTAACGTCAAGCTCCCGTAAATCCCTGGCTCGCGCTGGCCCAGAAGATTTAAGTTGGGACCATGAAGCACCAAAATGCTCAGCAACTGTCGCTCCCTACCGTAGCTACAACTAGCGGTATTGATTTCGATCTCGAACCGGGATTGGAATGGGCTCTGATTCTGGCTCAGTCTCGGGACCGAGCAGCGCTTCAATCAGTTGACGAGCCCACTCTTTGATCTTTTCTAATACCTTTTCAATGAATTCCATTGAAGGGATCGCTCCTTAGTTCAGCCTGGTTCGCTCTGATCACCCAAATCCAACCAGTGGATAAGATGAACCCCATATTTGGTGCTTAAATTCCATAATAACCAACGATCAAAAAAATTTACAGCTCTGGCTTAAGTTTCAGAAAATTAATTTTCGTCGAAGTTGATCCAGTGCGGTGCAAGCACTTAAATGACGAATCCACTCCCGCCCCCGCTGGGGGCTGAACCGATATTCAAAGCTTTCGGCTGCTGCTCCAGCTTTTGCCAGACCCAAATAAACTAGACCAACTGGCTTAGACTCTGTGCCCCCACCTGGCCCGGCAACCCCTGTCAGACTTAATCCCCAGGTTGATCCCATTTGCATCTGAACCCCAGCAGCCATCTGTTTGGCAACGGTAGCGCTTACTGCTCCCTGCTGTAATAGATCTGCTTGGACAACCTTGAGCGCAGACGCCTTGATCTGATTATCGTAGGCAATAATGCCACCCCGAAAATAGCTTGAACTTCCTGGCACAGCCGTAATCATTGCCCCTAGCCCCCCGCCTGTGCAGGACTCAGCCACGGCAAGAGTTTCGGCTTGCACTTGCAGCAATTGACCGACGACAGAGGCTAGAGTCTGTTGATCGGCACCGTAGCAATCTAGACCCGTCAGTTGCCGGATCTGAGCTTCCACCGGAGCAATCTGCTCCTGGGCCACTTGCGCTGAGGCCGCCCGTATAGAAATTCGCAGTCTGGCTTCTCCCTGGTTGGTGTAGGGGGCAACCGTTGGGTTTTCTAGTGCCAGCAGCGGGGCTACTTTGAGGGCCAGGGCTGACTCGGCAATTCCCCAAAACCTGAGGACGCGACTATAGATAATCTCCTGGCCCCAGCCTTGGGTTCGTAAATAGGGAATGGCAGTCTGCTGCCACATTTGTTGCATTTCGACCGGAACGCCGGGAAAGGTCAAGAGGGTCAGGTTTGGATAGGGTTGCCAGATAATGCCGGGGGCACTGCCAATGGGGTTGGGAAGAATTTTTGCCCCAGCTGGGATCAGGGCTTGTTTGCGATTATTAGGGCTTGCGCCCCCACGATGGGCAAACTTATGCTCAATGTCTGCCAGAATTTCCGGTTGCTCAATTAAGGGAGCATCAAAAAAATCTGCGAGGGTCTCAGTGGTCAGGTCATCTGGGGTTGGCCCCAAACCACCGGTAAAAATTAATAAGCTAGCGCGTTTACAGGCGATCGCCAGGACCCGTTTTAGGCGAGTGGGATTGTCCCCAACTACGGTCTGGTAGAAATGAGGAATCCCTAACTCTGCCAGCTGCTGACCAAGGAACTGGGCATTGCTATTTAGGACTTCCCCCAGCAGCAGCTCAGTCCCGACACAAATAACTTCAGCACTTTGGTTCATCTAAGCTTGAGCCTGGCGGGCCCGGCGCCAAACCTCCCAACTTGCATACCCCATCAGTAGTGTTGCTCCGACGGCGTAGGCAGGTCCCCCTGGCATACCTGAAAAGGCCATGGCCAGACTGCCAGCCCAAAAGGTCATGGCATAGATAAATAAAACCGTCAGTCGCTGGGAGAGCCCTGCCTTGAGCAGTCGATGGTGCAGATGACGATTGTCAGCTTTAAAGGGAGACTTACCCCGGCGCAGACGGTCGATCATCACGGTGGAGGTATCCACAATTGGCACTGCCAGAATTAAAAAAGGTAGCAGAATAGCTACCGTTGTTACACTTTTAACCAAGCCCACTACCCCAATCCCTGCCAGGGTAAAGCCCATAAAGTAAGCGCCGCCATCGCCCATAAAAATCTGAGCCGGATTAAAGTTATAGCGCAGGAATCCTAAGGCGCCACCCGCCAGGGCCGCAGCAATCAAGGCGGCAGCAGGTTGATTCATAAACAAGCTGACCACTAACATCACGACCGCAGCAATCCCTGAAACCCCTGCTGCCAGACCATCTAGACCATCAATGAAGTTAATCGCATTCGCCATTCCCACCAACCAGATGATTGTGAAGGGCAAGCTTAGCCATCCTAAGTCCACCAGGCCCACAAAGGGAACCGAAAAGAAGTCCACGCTTACCCCGACCGCCCAAGCCATGGAGGCAACGGTGACCTGCATTAGCAAGCGGGAGAAGGGTGAGAGGGTAAATAAGTCATCCGCCAAACCAATCAGGAAAAAAGCCAGACCCCCAATCGTTACTCCCCAAATTTCGTACTCGGAGGTTTTTGGTAAGACGCCAAAGCCGCCTGAGACCCAAATAATTAGCAGAGCGGTTAAATTGCCGATAAAGATTGAGATCCCCCCTAACCGAACCATCGGACGTTGATGGACTTTACGCGGATCGGGAAGGTCAACGTACCCACTTCGAAGACCCAGGCGTTTAACAATAGGGGTACTCCAGAGAACGACCAGGGAAGCGACTATGAACGCGACCAGATGATAAGGCATCCGCACAAAGGGTGGAGGAGCAGGACGAGAGGTTAGCCCGAGTCTACATCAGACTCGGGCAGAATCAAGCCAATATCGGAAGTTGATTCCTTAGATGGGCATAGAGGGGAAAGCGATCGCACAGCTGAGCGACCCGCTGGCGACAGTGTTGAGCGATTGCCTGATCCTGGGGCTGTAAGAGCCAGTCGGCAATAATATTGGCAATTTCATTAAACTCAGCCCCACCCATGCCCCGGGTTGTCATTGCCGGTGATCCGAGGCGCAACCCACTGGTGACAAATGGAGATTCTGGATCAAAGGGGACTGTGTTTTTGTTGGCGGTGATATTGATCTGGCTGACCAACTGATCGGCTTGCTTGCCGGTCATCCCGATCGAGCGAAGATCCACCAAAAGTAGATGGTTGTCAGTCCCGTTGGCAACAATTTTAAATCCCCGCTGTTGTAGTTGGGTGGCTAGGGCCTGAGCATTTTCAATTACCTGTCCCGAATAGGTTTTGAAGTCTGGTTTCTGGGCTTCTGCAAAGGCAACGGCTTTGGCGGCAATTACATGCTCTAAGGGTCCGCCTTGAGATCCCGGAAAGACTGCCTTGTCTAACTTCTTACCCAGCTCAGGATCTCGAGTCAGGATTAATCCGCCCCGAGGACCTCGCAAGGTTTTGTGGGTGGTGGTGGTGACAACATCGCACTCAGGAATTGGGCTGGGGTGATGCCCGGTGGCCACTAACCCGGCGATGTGAGCCATATCAGCTAAAAGGTAGGCCCCTACCTCATCAGCGATCGCCCGGAATTTTTCAAAATCAATCACCCGCGGATAGGCAGAGTAGCCACAGATCAATAGCTTGGGACGGTGCTCTAGGGCTAGCTGGCGAATCTGGTCATAATCTAATTCTTCTGTTTGCGGATCAACGCCATAATGGACCGCTTTAAACCACTTACCGGAGACGTTGACCGGTGAACCATGGGTGAGATGACCGCCATGGGATAGATCCATCCCCATAAACGTATCCCCTGGCTGCAAAAGCGTCAGGAACACGGCGAAGTTTGCCTGAGCCCCGGAATGGGGCTGAACATTGGCATGGGCGGCTCCAAATAGCTGCTTAGCCCGATCAATGGCTAGTTCCTCTACTTGGTCAATGAACTCACAGCCGCCGTAGTAGCGCTTTCCCGGTAATCCCTCGGCGTACTTGTTGGTCAGCACAGATCCTTGAGCGGCTAAAACTGCTGCTGAGGTAAAGTTCTCACTGGCAATTAACTCTAGATGATCCTGCTGGCGCTGAAGTTCTTGCTGAAGTAAGCCAGCAACGCGGGGGTCTTGATCAGCAAGAAAATCAAGATTGGTTTGAGTCACAGCAGAAAACCCTCATAAGATTACACAAATGGTGGGTAATTAAGGACAGACACCTTTAATGTACCCAGGGACAAGTCAGTTTTATTCAGCCTAACGTGATTCTAGGGCCTCTAGATACCGGGCAGTTAAAAAGCCCTGCCAGGGGAGAGCTATCTATATTTAGATCTCTGGCCAGATGTAACTGTGTATGTATTCGCACCGAATCTTTGCCAGCCCTGGCATAGAATAAACCTAGGGTGATGGGGCTGATACCCAAAGGAATCCGATGCTAGTAATGCTCACTAAAAATCAGCTGCTGGCGCCGCGCCAGGTTTGCCAAACTTGTCTGCTAGCCGATCGCAGAGGTCAACCTCGCTGGCGCCAGGGCCAACTGTGTTGTGGTCGCCTCATTCACAAAACAGCAGCAAGTCAACCGCAGCAGTACGAATGCCGAATGGGCTTTAGGATTGCCAACATTGAATGACGGCATTAACCCTAGCCGCGGGAGGGTGATTGCCAAAGTAATTGGGCTATCCTAAGGCTAGGAAGTTAAGAGGGTTGGATGATGAACTGGCGCGGAGACACCACTGTAAAAGATCGAATTTTTGCCTGTCTGCCCTACTTGCTGCCCTTGCTTGATGGGCTCAGGTTTGGGATGTTCTTGTTTACCCTATTCCCGCCCTTGGCTCTGATCTTTATTCCCTTAACCCCCTTCCTGGCTCTGTATAATCTGCCGCTGGCCAGCCTGGTGATTTTCTTTGCGCTATTTTTACTGGTGGTCCGAAACGAGAACATCAGCCACTTTATTCGCTTTAATGCCATGCAAGCAATTTTGCTAGATATTCTTTTGTTTCTGGCTCAATTGATCCTAATGGTTTTAACCCGTGTCAGTGGGTTGGAGCTAATGCTAAAAGTGTTTTCTAACTTTGTCTTCATTGGTGTGGTGGCAGTGGTTGTCTATGCCATTGTTCAAAGCGTTCGGGGTCGGTACGCTGAGATTCCCACCCTCTCCGATGCCGTTTACATGCAGGTGCGGTAGCGTCTAGCTGCTCTTCTGGGCAGCCACGGTGTTGTTGAGTTTGCCAATTCCTTCAATCTCAACTCGAACCTGATCGCCAACCTGCAACGGGCCAACCCCAGCCGGGGTTCCGGTTAAGATCACATCCCCCGGCAACAGGGTCATGATCTGAGAAATATAGGCGACCAAAAGTTCCGGGGCAAAGATCATCTGGTCAATAGATGCTGACTGAGCTGGCAATTCTGCATCATTGATAAAGGTTCGCAACTGGGCATTGGGACTGAGTTGGCGCACAATCCAAGGTCCCAGAGGACAAAAAGTATCAAATCCTTTGGCTCGGGTCCACTGTCTATCCCGTTTTTGTAAATCACGGGCGGTGACATCATTGGCGATTGTATAGCCCCAAATAAATTCATGGGCCGTCTGCGGGGTGCAAAGCGCACAGCGCTGGCCGATGACCAAGGCAAGTTCCCCTTCATAGTCAATCTGCTCAGATTGCGAAGGGTAGTAGATATTCCGCTCAGATCCCAGAACAGTTGTTGGTGGCTTCAAAAACAATAAGGGTTCTGAGGGAACTGGGGTGGCCATTTCCGCAGCATGATCTGCATAGTTCTTGCCCACAGCCACAATCTTTGAGGGAGCACAGGGGGCTAGGGACTGGTAACTTTCTAAGGCTAGGGCCAAATCTGTCGGTTGACCCTTGAGCCAGGGAGGTGCATCCAGAACTTGAACACTGCCATCAAGCTGCAGAAGCCCGTAGTAAATCTTCCCCTCATGGGTCTGAACTCGAACATAACGCTGGACCATAGTAAAACCTGAAGATTTTAAGCAAAAGGGTCGATTTAAATCGACTGAGAATTTATCAAAAAAAGTAATCTGGTATAAAATTGTAGTTCCTTGCCTCTGCACAGGAGAAAGTTTGCTGAAGAAAAGTTAGTCTTCTTTCTACTGATAACGTTTGCAGAAGCCTTTTAGCCCATAAGGAACTTAATCTATGAATGCCTACGAGACAATGTATATTTTGCGGTCTGATCTGGGGGAGGAGTTACTAGATCAGACGATCAACAAGTATCAGACAATGATTCGTGAACAGGGGGCTGAGGAGGTTGACACTCAGCACCGGGGCAAGCGCCGTCTGGCTTACGAGATTAATAATCATCGAGAAGGAATCTACGTTCAGATGAACTATAAAGGTGACGGCAGCTTTATCGCGGCAATGGAACGCGCAATGCGCTTGAGCGAAGAAGTGATCCGTTATCTAACCGTAAAACAGGAAGAAACCAGCCCCGCCCCCGCGGCTGAGGCTGTGGCTGAGCAAGGTTAAGCACTTGATTTTTGACCTTAGCGCTCTCCTACAGGTCAACTGTGAATTGGGATGCTACAGTAGCTGCAAAGACAGGTTAAGGACCCATTCCAATTAGAGAGATTCTTTTGACTGGAGCGGCTAAAAGTGTGAGTCAAGGTAACGCTCTTCCTTTAGAAGACACTCAAGCCCAGATCTGGGATCTCCGTCATGAGTTGAAACTCCGGGATCAACTGGTGCAGCAGCTCTCAACCGAACTGTTGCAGTTGATCACCGCTGAGCAGCAGCCCCCATTGCCTTTAACAGAAGCCCAGGTTTCAGGCTCTGACTTGGAGGTGGATTTGCTGCTCAGCCAGATGCAGGCTCTAGAAAATCAACTGATTGCCTCACAGTTGCAGGCAACCCATCGGCAGCAGGAGATTGCTTACCTGCAGCAGATAGTTGAGGAGCTTCGCGATCGCAATCAAACCTTGGAACGGGCAATTCAAGAACTACCTGTCACCTATCGGCAAAAGTTTTGCCAACGCTTAGCATCCGTGAAAGAAAAAGTTGCTGTGATCCAGCTAGAAAATCGCCAATTACAGACTGAGCTGCAGACAGTTAGCTATCAACTGGCGCTCATGACTCGTCAGTCTAGAGGTGAAAAGCCTGATCAAACGTTTCGGACCTTGAAACAGTCTGAGTCAGTTTCAAATCACCCAAAGGTCTAAATTTCCGGCTAAGACGTACAAAGGTGGTCTACTTGAAAGGGTACGGTTTGCCCAAAGGAGCCATTGCCTTTGGGTTGATGAATCTCAACGTGCAAGTGAGGCCCTAAGCTCCAGCCAGAGTTGCCGCTGTAGGCAATTAATGCCCCTGCGGGAATGCGATCGCCCACTTTAATCCCCACCTTCGATCTAAACCCCTGGTTGAGATGTAGATAGGCAGAGCGGTAGCCATCAGTATGCTCAATTAGCACATAGTTGAATTTACTAAAATTTGTCTGGTCTCCACCGGTATCAGGATACCGATCTTGTAGTCCAATTACCTTGCCCGAGGCCATGGCATAGACAGGTTGACCCACTGGAACCGCAAAGTCAAAGGCATACTTCATTCTGCCCTTGTGGGTAATTAGGTTATTTGGGGCTTGGGAGATTATTCCCGCTCCCATCAGCGGGTGGCAAAAGCCAACCAATGGAGACATTTCGGTGGGTTGAGACCGAAACGCAACTTGATCAGAGCCGCCGCCAATATTTCTATTTAAGATCTCAATGGCAGCAGTGGTAACAAACCCATGTTTACCCTG
>JBGTDP010000232.1:0-6280 GCA_041748255.1 Thermosynechococcaceae cyanobacterium
CACCCTAGGACCAATCCCGGCAGGCCAGGAGGTGTTTCCAATTCCTCTGGGTCCAGCCCCGGCGATTGCTCGGGACTACCTCAAGGCCCTGAGCATTGCTTTCTTTCAGACCCACCTGGCCCAGCAGCCGGAATACCAACCCTACTTAAGTTCCGCCTACGCTCAATTCATCAGTCAGGAGCCCCTAAACCTAAGCCTTTTAGAGGCCCTGGTAGCAGACTCGTTAACAGAGCCTTAAGAAGATTAGAATTTCACAAATCCACCGGATATCCGGTAGCAAGGTCAAGGGTTATTTTTTATGGCCTAAGACATTCAATTAGCCCTGGGCTGGAATTCCAATCTTAATAAAGAGTTGATGCAACGCCGTTGCCGGGTAAAGTTCATACCTTAAGAATGGCTGTTGCTAACCAGTAAAAGGGAAGAGGGGGAGCACTCCATAGTCTGTGGAATGTCTCTCCCTCTTTCTTTGAATTCTTCTTTATGAAGGAATGAACATCACGGGGGCTAAGGGTTTAACTGAAGCCCAAGTGGTGACACTTAAAGCCCTGGGAGCGATCACTCGGTCTGCCAGTGTCCAGACAGATTGCTTAAGACTTTAAGCTAATTTCCGGTGTAGCTCCACTACGGCTCTAAAACCAACTGTAGTGAGGGTACTAACCGCACTGTAACAATCTATGTAAATCACACATAACTGATAAGTAGAATCTCAAGAGGACCTTGACCCTTGATGGATACCAACCTGCCCGGACCTAAATTTGTCCAGCTATTCGGTCCCGTAATCTCAGCCCTTAAGATCCTGGGTGGCTCAGCCCGTCCGGCAGAGGTGAGGGATCAGGTAGCAGCAGATCTAGGCATCTCTGATGAGGAGCGCTTAATTTTGCTTGGTGGTGGAGAACCCCGTTTCAACAACCTGGTTGCCTGGGCCAGATTCTATTTAGTCAAGGCTGGTTACATCGATTCTTCCCGGCGAGGCGTCTGGACACTGACGGATAAAGGGCAATTGCTTCCGGGCTTGACCCACAATCAGTCCTTTGAGCTTTTCAAAAGCATCCATGCTGAGTTCTCAACAGCTCGTCAAGAAGAGGAAATTCTAGAATCAGAAGACGAAGAAGTAACCTCCCCACCCGATCAACCTGGAGCGATCAACTCCAGCTATCAACAAGTCCTGCTTGAAACCTTGATGGAATTGCCCCCTGATGGGTTTGAGCGCTTCTGTCAGCGATTATTGCGCGAATCAGGATTTCAGGAAGTGACAGTCACTGGCCGAGCCGGGGATGGCGGAATTGATGGAATCGGCATCCTGCAGGTAAATCCGCTGGTTAGTTTCAAGGTTCTCTTCCAGTGCAAGCGCTATAAGGGCTCCGTTTCCCCTTCCCAAGTCCGCGACTTTCGCGGTGCGATGATGGGCCGTGCAGATAAAGGCATTATCATCACCACTGGCACATTCACCTCCGAGGCCAGAAAAGAATCTGTTCGAGATGGTGTCCCCCCAATTGAGCTCGTAGAAGGTGAAAAGCTGATTGAGATGCTGGAATCTCTAGAGCTGGGACTGGTGCCAGTGCAATCCTACCGAGTGGATGCCCCATTCTTTGATGCCTACCGATCGTAAATTACAGAATCATTCAAACAACCTTTGCCGAATCAGCAATGTAGTCTGTCAGCATTGCGTTCTCCTTCTCTAGAAGCATTTGGCGGCTGTTTATACTACCAGCATAGTTCTGGCAACGTCCCTGTACATCCTGGCAGGTGAGTTGAGCAATTGACTGGGTTGGTCCCCAAATCAAGAGCATAGCTGATCAAAACAACAGAAGCCTCTTCAGCAGAGGCTTTCAATAAATGGACACAACTGGGCTCGAACCAGTGACCCCCACGATGTCAACGTGGTGCTCTAACCAACTGAGCTATGCGTCCAAGGTAAATAAACATATCACGGCACCCTAGACAGGTGCAACTCTATTTGCAGCCACGCGAGCACCTTTGCAGGTTACATTCCACCGAAACTTCTAATAAATAATCGGCTGCAACGTAAAAGAGCCACCCCGATTTACTAGCAGGTAGCTCTCAATGGCCTAAATAAACCAAAGTATCTTATTTCTTAGTGATCCGGGGAGGCTCCCGGAAAAAGATGGCAAAAAATAGTAGGCCAATCGTGGCAAACAGAATCAAAACGTAAGCAATAGCTTCCATAATTTAAATTCCACAATCCTTTTAGTTTAGTTTACCAAGGAATATAGAAGACTGCCTGACCCAATCCCTTAACCCCAGGAAAAAGCCAGACAGTCTTGAAGTTCCTATAGCTAAAGGGCTTTAAACAGCCTCTTCTTTGCGAGTGCTAAGATCTCCTACCTTCTCGTAGAAGCCCCACTCAACTTGCTCTTCAGATAAATCTGGGTCAACGCCCGCAAACACATCGCGGAAGATGGTCCGAGAACCATGCCAGATATGACCAAAGAAGAACAAGAGGGCAAACACAGCATGACCGTAGGTAAACCAGGCCCGAGGGCTAGCCCGGAAAATCCCATCCGAGTTATAGGTTTCCCGATCAAAGTCAAAGACCTCTCCAAGCTGGGCCCGTCGGGCAAACTGTTTGACCTGGGTGGGGTCTTCAAAGGTTTGTCCGTTTAGATCACCACCATAGAAGCTAGCGGTGACACCCTGTTGCTCAAAGCTATACTTGGAGGCTGCTCGCCGGAAAGGAATATCCGCTCGAACCACATTATCTTTGTCCACCAGGATAACCGGGAAGGTTTCAAAGAAGTTGGGCAAACGGCGGACAGACAATTCCCGACCTTCACCATCCTCAAAGACTGGATGTCCCTGCCATCCCAAAGCAATCCCATCGCCCTTGTACATGGGGCCACCTCGGAATAAGCCACCCTTGGCTGGGTTATTGCCCACATAGTCGTAGAAGGCAAGCTTTTCAGGAATCGTAGACCAGGCTTGAGAAGTAGAATCACCTTGAGCCAGCCCAGTTTGAACGCGACGATTTATTTCCTGCTGGAAATAGCCGCTGTCCCACTGATAGCGTGTTGGCCCAAATAGCTCGATTGGGGTAGCAGCACTGCCATACCACATCGTTCCGGCGACCACAAAGGCAGCAAAGAAAACAGCGGCAATACTACTTGAGAGCACTGTTTCGATATTTCCCATCCGCAGGGCTTTATAGAGCCGCTGGGGAGGTCGTACCGTCAAGTGAAATAGACCCGCAATAATCCCGACAATACCAGCTGCAATATGATGAGCGGCAATCCCGCCAGGGGTAAAGGGATTAAAGCCATCCGGTCCCCATTCCGGGGCTACGGGTTGCACACTCCCGGTTAAACCATAGGGATCTGAAATCCACATCCCAGGTCCCCAGAGACCTGTGAGGTGAAAAGCGCCAAATCCAAAGCAGAGTAGCCCTGCCAAGAATAGATGGATGCCAAACATCTTGGGTAGATCTAGGGCAGGCTCACCGGTGCGGGAATCTCTGAATAAGTCCAGATCCCAATAAACCCAGTGCCAGCAGGCAGCTAGGAACAAGAGTCCGGCCAAAACAATGTGGGCGATCGCCACACCTTCAAAACTCCAAAAGCCAGGGTTGACACCCGTTTCACCGGTGACACTCCAACCCCCCCAAGAGTCTGTAACTCCTAAGCGAGACATAAAGGGTAGAACGAACATACCCTGACGCCACATGGGGTTTAAAATGGGGTCACTAGGGTCAAACAGAGCTAGCTCATAAAGTGCCATGGAGCCAGCCCACCCTGAAACCAGGGCAGTATGCATTAGGTGTGTTGCAATTAGCCGCCCCGGATCATTAATAAGAACTGTATGTACTCGGTACCAGGGTAGTCCCATTGACTACGCTCCTCCTCTAATACGTCAAAATTTTTCAGCAGTTTATTAAGATGCCAGATTTTATTAACACTCCGCACAACTTAGTTTAGAAAACCCGTATGGGTAGCGCACATTAGATCGACGCTAACTAAGTCTGCATCGATTTATATTGAACCATATTTACGTACACCAAAGCTTAACTAGGTTTTTGGGATGTGCTTAAATCCCTTGTTAGCAAAAGCACCGGGTCGATGATTCTGCACAAAGGCATGTAAAGATTAACTAGCAATGAGTAAACTTTACCGGGCACCATTAAAGTTGATCATCACTCCAGCGGGAAGTGAACTATCTGGCAGTTCTCTTTAAAATGAGAGTGTATAAAGAAGTGTATCTAGTGTTAGAGGTGATTGCAAGCAGATTTGCCGCCAAGCAGCGGCAATAAACGTTGGCGATCGCAGGATTCTTAACCAAGATCTAACCACCCTGGGGTCAAACTACAATCCAGGTTTGGGCAGCACTACTAATTCGCCAAAGCAGGTTCATGGTGATTCTGGGCATTAACCGCAGGTTGTTTTTAGCAGAATCCCAATCTATTTCAGAGCAGAGATGACAACAAGGACTTTAAAAATGGGCAATATCAAGTTTATTAAAGAGAATCAAGAGGTTATTGCCGCAAACGGAGCCAACCTGCGCCTCAAAACCCTGGAGAATGACATTGATCTCTACACCTTAAAAGGCAAGCTGATGAACTGCGGAGGCTACGGCCAATGTGGCACCTGTGTTGTGGAGATTGTTGAGGGGATGGAAAACCTTTCCCCCCGCACAGAGGTTGAAGATCGCAAACTGAGAAAAAAACCCCAAAGCTATCGGTTAGCTTGCCAAACAATTGTGAATGGGCCTGTAAGTGTCAAAACAAAGCCTTGAGAAAATTCTGGGGATCCCAACCGGGGCAATTTATCTTTGTGCTGGGCCAAATGCAGCGGCATTAAGCATTTTAAGAAAGATTCAGACCCAGCCATTTGGGGGAAGCGCTGCGGTAAAGTTTCACACCCTGCGGGACGTCTACGCCGACGAAATGAAAATCCTTCATAACTAGGGCCTGATTTGCTTAAGCGCGTTTAGCGCTGAGTTTCTGCCCAATAACAAAAGCGACACAGCAAGAGATGTTATCCTAAGGTCATCAATGCTTCAGACACGAGAGGGTCTAGATTGTTATGGAAGTCAACCTGTTAGGATATATCGCAACTGCCCTATTTGTACTGGTTCCGACTGCTTTTTTGATTCTTCTCTACGTTCAAACCACCAGCCGGGAGGGTGATGAGGGCAGTTAAAATCAATCCAGCTTAGACCTTAGAAACTATTTTTTGATTTGGGCTGCATCCCTAAGCTGCGATTGCTGGGGTTCGTTCGTTATATATATAAAAATTGTGAAAGCAAAGGCTCAGAAAGAGATTTATCTCCCTGAGCCTTTGTTAATTGTCCATCAGGTGCCTGAGCGGTGATTCTGTCGTGATCCTGGGGGCAGCCTACCCCCCTGCAGGCGATTACTCGCTGCGGACAAACAGAACGGGGCAGTTGGCATAGACCCGCACGTAATCTGATAGGGAGGTCCCTAACAACCGATCCAAATCTGGCAGGTTTTTGGCCACCGAAGGGCGGCGATCGGGGGACCCTAGCATCAGCAAGTTCACATTCAATGATTCGGCAAATTGACAAATCTCTTCGCCAGGTTTGCCAGCGCTGGCAACACATTGGTAGGCAATCCCTCTGTTCTTAGCTTCTGCTACCGCCGGGGCTAGAACGGGATTCTTTTCGGCATTGCTTAGCATTGACTCACGATGACCCTGCAGATCGCGATCGACATGGGCCAGGATTAACTTTCCACCCTTAACCCCTTGGAGGAGAAACAGGGCTAGCTTTAGAGAATCTTTGGCCGCCTGAGACTCATCCATTGCGACCATGATCCGATTAATTTTGCCCACGAAAATGTCGTCTTTGACCAATAACATCGGTCGAGAAGACAACTGGAACACATACTGACTGACTGAATTTGCCAAAATTGACTGGAGACGCTTTAGCCCCCGCGATCCCATGATGATCAAATCTGTATCAATTTCTTCGGCAACTCGGCAAACTTCATCCTTGGGTTCGCCCTCTCTCAACATTGTGTTCACACTCGAAACCGGGTGACGATCAACATGCAAGGCTTCTACCGCCTTTGCCAGGGTTTTTGCCCCTTCCTCCCGTTTGGCCTCCATTGTCCCGGAGGCGATTTGGGGGGGGACGACGTGTAGTACGGTCACCGAGGCTTGCTGAATTGCTGGCAAATCCATCAAGGCATTCAGCATCTCCTCTGCATTTCCAGTTCCCGAATCTGCCAATAAAATTTTCTTGATCATTCTCTACCTCAGCATTAAAATCACGGGTCGGTTGTCTAAGCGTTTAGCTCACATCCTTAAGC
>JBGTDP010000233.1:0-4640 GCA_041748255.1 Thermosynechococcaceae cyanobacterium
GTTCAGTAGTATTCATACTTTTAAGATTGCCACACCCTAGAGGTCAACGTCTTATATCCTCAGGGGGACCTCCTTAGGCTTGAGGCAGAATCACTGAAGATTGACTGGGTAGGGGAGGTCGCAAACACAGGTAGGCCAGCGCTCCCAATAGGGGCACCAGAGCAACAATCCAGTAATACCAGGACTTCTCAATCCCCCGGCGAGACATATCATCCCCCAGAAGGGTGGGAAATAACAGGCACAATAGACAAAAATCTAAGCTCATCACATGAATAAATTTGCTACTCTGCCACTGTTGCCAAAAATCTGACCAGTCACCGGCAAGTAGTCCATAGGCAAGTAAGCCCAGGGTTCCCAAAGTGAGCATAATTCCGGTCCAGGGAGACTCCAGAACTTTAATCAGGAGATTTTTTTGACCGCTCCAGTCAGGCTGAGCTTCCCGCAGCGCCAAATAGGGCAACAGGGCAAAGGCTCCAACGGCAAAAGAGAATAGGGCAAAAGGCCAAACTAGGATTTTTTGCCCGCTTCCATCAATGAACAGTAGGCAACTATAAATCACCGGCCAAATTCCCATCAGGTTAAACAGGGCCACTACAACGGGGTTAATTCCTTGCCACTGGCCGATTGAAAGGGATTGGATTAATGCAGCTGTATTGGGTTGATTTGGCGGGGCAGCCAGAAAGGCATAGGCAATCAAACCAATCCACAGGAACCAAAATAGCTGTTTAGACATAGATATAAATAAGGTTTAGAGAAATATTCCCTTGCCTGAAGGCATTACTTTTTTTGCAAATCCTGGGCCGTGGAAAAACTTGGCAGCTTTTCCAATTCCACAAAAGGATTATGGAAGGACGTACCCCAGCTTTGGGGTTAGCGTGATTAGGATCTATCAATTGATCGTAGTTTAGAAGTATCAATTCAATTTGTGCTGCTTGATCATGGCTCAAGATCCTAAAGCTGAGTACGGGGTTGTGCTGGTGAGTGCTCCCTCAAAAGAGGTGGCAATGGCGATCGCATCTGGTTTGATTCAGGAAAAACTGGCTGCCTGCGTCAGTCTCCTGCCGATAGAATCGATCTACACCTGGCAAGATCAAGTCCATCAGGAGCAGGAGTGGCAGTTACTGATTAAAACAAATCTGACGCAGTATTCAGCCCTAGAAGCCAGGGTTAAAGCAGTTCATCCCTATGAGGTGCCTGAAATCATTGCCATCCCGATTTTGCAAGGGTTCCCCCCCTACCTGCAATGGATTGGGGAACAGGTGGACGAGCCGCTGGCCAATTCTTGAAGCTAATCAATGCAAAATACGCGCCTGACCAATCTGTTTGACACCCTTCTAAATCAAGGCGGACAGTTTTTTCGCAATCCCTGGCGACGATTGTCCTTAGTCGTGATTTCCTTGCTGTTTGGAATTTATCTGGGCACAGCGATCGCGGCGGTATCAGGCCAGCTTGGCTACCAGGACATTACTGTTGCTGGGATTGTGATTGTTTTTGCTGAAATCATTAGTTGGGCCTACTACCGGAATCGGTGGAACTTCCGCACCTCGCTGCTAGGCGAGTGCCTCAATGCCATGAAGATAGGGGTGATCTACGGTTTGGCAGTGATTGCCTTTATCCTTGGGAGTTAAAAAACCAATGATGGATCAAGACATTCCTCTAGGCTTTTGGCAAGGGGTAGAGGCGTTTAATCAAGGTGAATTCTACGCCTGTCACGACATCCTTGAAGCGCTGTGGATGGACGCAGCCCAGCCCCAAAAAACCTTTTATCAGGGTATTCTCCAGATTGCTGTGGCCTGCTATCACTTGGGTAATCAAAACTGGCGGGGTGCCGTGATTTTACTCGGAGAAGGACTCAGCCGGATTCATGCCTATCAGCCGACCTATGCCGGAATTGATACTGATCAACTGGTGATCAAAAGCGCTCAACTTCTCAAAGTGCTGCAACAAGCGGGGCCAGAGCAAGTTGCCCAGTTTAGTCAAGCAGTTCTCCAGAAGCGTCAACCTGAGATGGCCTCTGACGCTGCCGACCTGCTTCCTACCCTCAGGAAAGTGATCTGAAACTTTCGGGCCAGGAGCGCGTCAATTGACTCTGAACGGACAGGAGAACAAATAGACTTATCCTTGAGCTGATTTTCTCCAGCCTTTCAGCTTATCCTAGAGCCATAGCTTAACCTGACCCCCTACCCCTAAAGCTTTATCCTCCATGATCTCCTCTATGTCTGCATGGATTCGTCGGACCAGTTTAACCGTTGTGCTGCCAGTAGCTTTTGCGGTTGGGGTTGTTGCACCGGGTGCCCTTGAGCAGGTAAAGGCCCAACAAAGTAGCAGTGGCTCCCTAACCATGCGAGCCAACACCACCGAGCTAGATGCCAACACAGGGGTTGTGACGGCCAGAGGAAATGTCCAACTCAGCTATCCGGCTCGGCAAATTCAAGCCACGGCCAAACAAGCTCGCTACTTTGATCAAGAGCGGCAAATTGTTTTAACGGGCGATGTGTATATTCTCCAAAAAGGCAATAGTTTGCGGGCTAATACAATCACCTACTTAATTGATCAGGGCAGATTTGTGGCCCTGCCTGAGCCTAATCGGCAAGTGGAAGCAATCTTTTTAGTGCCTGAAAAGTCCTCATCTTCTAGCGCCGGTTCCTAGCTTGGGAACCAGGTCCAGAGCCTCAAGGTGTAAACGCGTAGGAGAGATGGCTTGAAAATACTGCTGGAGGATATTTATAAATCCTATGGCCAGCGGGGGGTTGTCAACCGAGTCAGTCTCTCGGTGGCCCAGGGAGAGATTGTCGGTTTACTCGGACCCAATGGGGCCGGTAAAACCACCACCTTTTATATTGCCACCGGCCTGGAACAGCCGGACCGGGGGCGAGTGTGGCTGGAGAATCGCGAGATCACCCACTTACCCATGCACCAGCGAGCCCGCTTAGGCATTGGGTATCTAGCCCAGGAAGCCAGTATCTTTCGGCAGTTAAGTGTGCAAGATAATATCCTGCTGGTAATGGAGCAGACCAAGGTTCCTCGCCATCAGTGGGGCGATCGCTTAAATCAATTACTCCAGGAGTTTCGGCTGCAAAAAGTGGCCTCGACCCTGGGGGTGCAGATTTCTGGGGGAGAACGGCGGCGAACTGAGCTGGCTCGGTCCCTGGCGGCAGGTCCCCAAGGTCCTAAATTCTTGTTTTTAGATGAGCCTTTTGCTGGGGTCGATCCGATTGCGGTTGCAGACATTCAAGCGATTATTGCCCAACTGCGCGATCGCCATCTGGGAATCTTAATCACCGATCACAATGTCCGGGAAACCCTAGAAATCACTGATCGGGCTTATATCATGCGAGATGGACGGGTTTTGGCCTCCGGCAGCGCCGATGAACTTTATGAAAATCCCTTGGTTCGGCAGTATTATCTTGGGGATCGATTCCAACGCTAGGATTGATTCGTAGCCTCCAGCGCTTGTATGACCTTTGGCAGCTTTAAGTTTTTCCCCCTAAAGCCTTTGAATTGGCTGCCAATCATGGATAGCTATATTCTTCAGGAACTGGGACCGCCGTTTTTATTTGGCGTCGGAACCTTTGCCTCTGTGGGTCTTTCGGTGGGTGCCCTGTCGGATCTGGTGCAGCAAGTTGCCGAATCAGGCGTGCCTCTAATGATTTCTCTGCAAATCTTTCTGCTGCAAATCCCCTACTTTGTGAGTTTGGCATTTCCGATGGCGGTTTTACTCTCGACAATGATGGCCTACAGCCGGTTGTCAGGAGATAGCGAGATTGTGGCCCTGCGCGGGTGTGGCGTGAGTCTGTATCGACTTGCTTTACCAGCTATTGCCTTTGGCCTGCTGATCAGTGGCCTGACCTTTACCTTCAATCAGGTCCTGGTGCCTGCAACCAAATACCAGGCGGCGGCCATTCTTACCCAAGCTTTAAATCAAGAGCAGCCCCAGTTACAAAATCGGGATATTTTCTATCAAGAGTTTGGTGAAGATGATCAGCTCAAGCGCTTATTCTATGCCCAACAGTTTGACGGGCGACGCATGAATGGGCTAACAATCTTAGATTTTTCGCAAACACCCCTTAGCCAAGTGGTAACTGCTGAGTCAGCCGTTCGCAACCCGGCCCAGAATACCTGGAGCTTTTTTAACGGCACGATTTATTTGGTTGCGCCCGATGGGTCTTCCCGCAATATTGTCAGGTTTGAAAAGCACCAGTTACAACTTCCTCGAACGCCCTTAGATCTGGTGTCCGCGAACCCAAGCAGTCTGGAGATGAATATCCCCCAAGTCAGCCAGCGGCTGCAGCAGGCTCGCCAGCAGGGAGATGCCAAGGAAGTCCGCAAACTAGAAATGCGAATTCAGCAAAAATATTCCCTGCCGTTAATGGCGGTGGTATTCGGGGTAGTGGGAACTTCCCTGGGGGTGCGCCCCCGGCGGACCAGCAATGCCACCGGATTTGGGCTGAGTGTCTTAATTATTTTTGGGCATTATCTGCTTTCTTTTGTCACCGATGCCCTCGGACAAGGTGGCTTCTTAAGCCCGGTGACGGCAGCCTGGTTTCCCACAGTTCTGGGCTTTATCGTTGGTGGCTGGCTATTGGTCAGTAAAGGGCGTTAGCAGATCTTTCGTGAATAGTCTGGGTTACCCAATGGTT
>JBGTDP010000234.1:0-3388 GCA_041748255.1 Thermosynechococcaceae cyanobacterium
GCCGTGGTAGTGTGGCGAGAAAAAACCAGAACCTGACCTGTTTGGATTGGGGTCGTGGCAATTAAGGCGTCAATTTGCGCCGTCAGGTTATAGATCTGAATTCCCGGCGCTGTTTCAACTTCAATGAGCTTGTGGATGATCAGCATGGGTAAATCGAGAATCGATAATTGTCAAAGATTTAGCTGCTGCTGGGGATATTCCATAAATCTCACGGGGATTGGAAGTACCGTGGCTGCTAATTTAGAAATGCCAAATTTTAGTTTCAGAGATCGCGGTAGATCCTGCCAGGCAGAGATCTGAAAGCCAAAGCGGCTATAAAAAGGAATCAGTCTTGCCATGCACTCCAGGTAGAGGGGCTTAGAAGCCTGCTGTATCAGATGCTGGGTTAGCAATGTTCCTAGCCCTTGTCCTCGCCAAGCAGGAGTCACGACTAAACTTCCCAGTTCCTGAGCCTCTGAGAACGTGCGCAACTGCCCGCAGGCGACCAACTGCTGTTGACATTCAATGATCCAGAACTGCGACCAGCGCAACTGGGTTGGATCAAGTTTTGCCATCAACACCAGTTTTCGAATTGTCCACCTATCTTCGGCAGAGGCTGGACGCAGATGGCACCCCGGAGGTAAAGAGCACTCAATCATTTGCCAGGGGAGAAGGTATGATGGATGCTACCGCTTCTTTGCTCGGATTAGCAAAGATGTTTCCATACTTAATGAAGTTGGGATCAACTTTGCAGCAGGAGCTTAGTTTGAGCTTAATTGAAACCAAATCACCCACTTGAGTTGGAGAAGGAACAGATGGATCAGCGTGGCGTAACCCTGTGGTTTACTGGCCTCAGTGGAGCTGGCAAAACGACAATTACTCAGGCCATAGAACAAGAGCTGCGTGCCCGAGGCGGTAGGCTCGAAGTTTTAGATGGTGATGTCGTGCGCCAGAACTTAACCAAAGGCTTAGGCTTTAGCAAAGAAGACCGCGATGAAAATATTCGTCGGATTGGGTTTGTCTCTCATCTCCTAACCCGCCATGGCGTGATTGTTTTAGTCTCAGCGATTTCCCCCTACCGCAACGTTCGCGAGGAAGTTCGCCAAAGAATCGGAGATTTCCTTGAGGTCTTTGTCAATGCTCCTTTGGAAGTTTGCGAGCAGCGGGATGTCAAAGGGTTGTATCAAAAAGCCAGGGCTGGAGAAATTAAAGGGTTTACTGGCATTGATGACCCTTACGAGCCACCCCTGAAGCCAGAAATTGAGTGCCGAACCGACTTAGAAAGTCTGCCCGAGAGTGTGAGCAAAGTCCTGGCAAAACTAGAAGAATTAAATTATTTCCCGGCTCCCTTGGCTTCTAGCAAAGCTTAGTCAGAGCAATTGCCCAATCTGGAGTTAGAACGGGGCAGCATTAAGGGGTTGCTGGATCACGCCTTCTGCTGAGGCAGTCAAAGCTTTTCAGTGAACCTAAAAACCTACAGAATAATCACTTGGCCTGAACTTCTGGACTGGGAGTGGAGAGGTTGAGGATTGCTATTCCATAATTTT
Source organism: Thermosynechococcaceae cyanobacterium (assembly GCA_041748255.1). Taxonomy (GTDB): domain Bacteria; phylum Cyanobacteriota; class Cyanobacteriia; order Thermosynechococcales; family Thermosynechococcaceae; genus JBGTDP01. The sequence continues at coordinate 1,527 of JBGTDP010000234.1, forward strand.
TTGGAAACTATGCCTTTAGATAGAGTAAGATTTCTTTATATCTATCTAAAGGCATAGACTAATAGGGGTTGCTTAGCAATTAGCAAATCGTCACCTACTTTGATTGGTCGGGGAAGGCTAATTCTCCTCAACTTCAGAAAAGCGATCGCTCTACTTTCGGATCATCCACCTTGGGAGCAAAGGCTTAGTGAAAGTTATCAACACAAAGCGATCAATACTGATCGATGTCACTGTCGATGGAATTCCGATCCTCATGACTGCTGACGGCAGCACCTTAAGCGTTCATAACCACCCTTCCTTGGTTAAGGAACCCCCAGGAACCTACGTGATCATTCTCAGGACCTGCGGTCGCCAACCTTGGATGGTTGCTGAAGTTTGTCGCCAGGAGAATTTTCAACACTCTCTAGAGGCGTTTCCTGCCGAGGGGGACACCTTAATGAATGAAATTCAGCTATTTTACCAATTGACAGAAGCACTGGTTAGTCTGGGTTTAGAGGAGTTGGCCAAAGCAGCACACTGGCTACTAGCGGGCCTGCCCAGGGTCAGATACTCAGATTAAGCAAAGCTGTCAAGAGGCTTAAACAAATGATAGTGGTGCCCACTGGTCACTAAAATCAAACATCGATCGTGCTGGTTGATTTTCTGCGCCCTCTCAGAGAGCGGCTAATTTGCTCAAATACATCGTGGCGAATAATTGGATAATCGCTGATCCAAAGTTTGTGCGCTGGAATATAAATATCCGATACCTTAGCAATCTGACTCAGATCAGCCCGGTTGGAGAACACTATTGCTTCAGCAACATCCCCGCGACGAATTAGTTGATGATTACGGCGCAGGGTGACTTGGGTTCTGGTGGTAAACCCGGTTTGATCCCCCACTTCTAAGTTAAGGCGGCGCTCACGATTTTCAATGATCACTAAATCCCCCCGCTGATTGACCGTTTCCTCTTTGCCAATTAGCTCCTCACTAATCGACACATTCAGCACTTGCCCCCGCCAAAAGCCACTGTAGGCATAGCGTCTGGCTTTGAGGTTGCGGCGGCTGGCCCAGTAAACCGGTGCCCATAGCCAATAAAGGCCAAGGGTTAATCCCACCAAGAATTGCAAAACCTCCCCCAAGAAGCGCCCCAAAAGCCAAATGATCACAACCCCAACCACTGAGATTAGCATTCGCTTCAAAAAGTCCGGCGGCTTGCCCCAGTAAAAGGCATATTGGGGCCCCATCGAGATTAGCGGAATTAGTTCTTCAAAAGACTTACGCTTGAGCGGAACCAGCATGGCAGGATTCTTCAACTATTACCCTCTAAGAGCCTAGCATTCACAGACTGACCTCAGGGGAAACGCAAAGGCAGCGACGATAAAACTGGGAGCATCGCGAGTGGGTAAATTCAAAGATTGCTAACCCTAAAGCACCCCTAGACGTATACTTTATTGCTCAAACAGGGAGCCGCTTCACAGGCGCAGTGACTATAATCACTAACGGGGTCACTGCCAGCGATAGCGTGGCTGTCTCAACACAGGTCAAAGGGATTTTTGCAAAATTGGGATGTCCCCACAAAACCAGGCTTCTAAAACGAGCTTGTTAGCCTGAAACTTCAGGGTGTGAGCTGGTTTGCCTTCGGTGAAGTTTGGATCTAGGTTCTATAAAAATGCTGGGTGTAAACTTTGGTTTCATTGATTGATTCCCAAGAATGAAGTTTCTATATTAATAGTTGAAGCACTCAAGCTTCCCTGGCAGATATAGCAGCCAAGTTCCAATTGTAATCAAGGAGTAAAGCGCTGTTTTATTTTCATCTGTCTTGTTCAATCTCATTAGCACTCAAACTAAACGTTGATACTTCCTCATCTGTAAAACTGGGAGTT
>JBGTDP010000235.1:0-4023 GCA_041748255.1 Thermosynechococcaceae cyanobacterium
CCAAGCCTCCCGGTTTTCTAGTTGGTTATACAACATCGAAAAGGTCCATACCTGGCGGTTTTGCAGCCAGATGAACTTGTCAGTATCGTAAACCTTGCCCTCTCGATCTAGGCAGGTGAAATAGCCCCCCTGCTGCCAATCTACGGAGTGAGCTTCCCAAAAGGGGATGACATCTTCAAGCAGCGTCTTTTTATAGAGGGTGGCTAGGTCTTGAAAGCTAGAGTTCATTATCTTCACTTACCAAGGGTTTAATTATGATGCTTTTGCTATAGGTACTTGCAGAACTAATTTTTAGAGGAAAATTTCATCCCTTTTGTCTCACGCTAGCACTGGTAGGGGGGGACAAAGCAATGACAAAAAATGTCCTTGGGTAGGATGCTTGAACTGAAGATGATGAGCATGGAGGTGATAACCACAGTGGCCGGGCATTGGTCGCGATTGAGTTTCTTCAGCAGGCTTGCTTAGGGGAACGCCACCTATGCCATAGAGCGGATCGCCGACTAAAGGATAGCCCGCGGCTGCTAAATGAATTCTAATTTGGTGGGGCCTTCCAGTGTGAATCTCAACCTCAACCAGGGCCGTATCTAAGTAGCGGCGCAGAACCCGACAGGTGCTCTGAGCTGCTAGACCCTCCTGGGTGGCGGCATAGAGGTAGCCCAATTGGGGATAGGGAATCTTGCCAATCGGTTGCCTGACGCAAAACTGCTCAGGCAATGAGGTGCCGACTACGAGAGTTCGATAAATTTTGCGGATCTCACCCTGGCACAGTTGTTGACTTAAGGCCGACCGAGCCCGCCGTGATCTTGCCAGCAGCATTAGCCCAGAGGTCCCCCGCCCCAGACGATGAATTGGAAAGGGTGGCCTTTGGGGATAGTGTTGCTGAAGTTGCCACAACAGCGTATGTTCTAAAAAGCCACCCCCTGGGAGTACCGGCAAGCCTGAGGGCTTGGCAACCACCAGCAGATCTGAGTCCTCATAGATAATCGGAATTGTCAAAGGCACCGCTGGCTCCTGCCAGGGAGGCCGATCATAGGTTAATCGCTGCCCCTGTTTGAGGCAAGTATCGGCAGTGGTGGGAGCACCATCGAGTAAGATTTGGTCTTGATCAATTCGGTCTTGCCACGTCTCTGGGGGCGAGTGGGGGTAGCGCTGAGTATAGAATTCCAGCACCGTTAAGCCTTGCGTGGCTGCGTTGACCTGATCTTGATAGGTCCAGCCTTGGTTAAGCTGCGATTGAACTATAGGGATCTGCAATTGATTGCGGTGAGTAGGATGATTCACATCTTTGGGTGAAATTCTGGTTCAATGACGCTGCTCTCAAGACTCGAATGCGGGGGATCTTTTTAATCAGTGCGATTGTGGGCCAACTCTCCAGCAATATAGACGGCCTGAACAGCGCGATCGCCCCCAAGCATCATTAAAGCAAAAACCTGATCGGCTAGTTCTACCAAAGACGGGGTGGTTATTGGAGGATTGCGTAGCGCCATCAGCGGAGTTGAGCGCAGATTGATCACAATGAAATCGGCTTCTTTGCCGGTCTCAAAGTTGCCAATCTTGTCTGCTAGGGACAAGGCCCTGGCCCCACCCAAAGTGGCGAGAAATAAGGCTTGAAACGGAGTCAATTGCTGCTGGCGCAGTTGGGCGACTTTATAGGCTTCGCCGGTGGTTTGCAAGAGCGAGAAGCTGGTGCCTGCCCCGACATCGGTTCCTAAGCCGACTTTCACCGGACACTGAGTTGACTTGGCTTGGGCCAGGTTAAATAAGCCACTGCCTAAAAATAGATTGGAACTAGGGCAATAGGCGATCGCTGAGTTGGCGGTGGATAGTCGCTGAAACTCTGCCTCTGTCAGATGTACCCCGTGCGCAAACACTGAGCGATCGCCCACCAGTCCGGCTTGATCATAAACGTCTAGGTAACCGCTGCGATCGGGAAATAGCTCTTTGACCCAGGCCACTTCTTTAGGATTTTCTGAGAGGTGGGTATGGAGGTAAACATCCGGGAATTCTGCCAGTAGTCTTCCGGCTTGGTGCAGTTGCTCCTGTGAGGAGGTGATGGCAAAGCGAGGGGTGACTGCATAAAGCAACCGATCGCTGTGGTGCCAGGTTTGAATCAGTTGCTTAGACTCTTGGTAGGAGGATTCTGCCGTATCTAACAGAAACTTGGGAGCATGGCGATCCATCATTACCTTGCCAGCAATCATCCGTAGATTTCGCCGCTGGGCTTCCTCAAAAAAGGCATCTACCGATTGAGGATGAACTGTGGCAAAGACCAAGGCAGTGGTGGTGCCATTTCTAAGTAATTCGTCTAGAAAAAATGCCGCAATTTCTTGCGCATAGGCTTTATCGGCGAACTTGGCCTCGGTGGGAAAGGTGTAGCGGTTTAGCCATTCCAGAAGCTGTTCCCCATAGGAAGCAATCATTTCGGTTTGGGGAAAGTGGATATGGGTGTCAATAAATCCTGGCAGGATCACCATGCCGGGATAAGAAGTCATAGGAATTGCTGAGTATTGCTGGCTTAAATCCTGATAAGCCCCCAGATCCTTAACCTTGCCATCTTCTATGACTAAAAGACCATCGGCGATATAGCGAACACTGTCTGATTCGGCCACATAGAACGGATCATCAACAAAATCTAAAATTGAACCTCGAATTGCCTTAAGAGAATTTTTGCCAGAGGTCATTGGTTGCCAAGCTATTGCTCAAAGAAGAGTCTTGAAAATTTTGGGCTTTGAACTAATTCTTAGGAGGATTCCAGTGACGCTTTACCTTCGCTCCTAATACTGCACAACTTCTGTCCGAATCGCCAACATTATTGACCGATTCAAATCAAGTGCTTGCACTGTTGCTCGACCTGTAACTGTCAGTCTGACAAGTTGATACACCTTTCCAAGCAAAGTGTTGTTTCCATCCCGTGCAGAATTTGGCAGTGCGGTAATTTACTTTGGATCAGGAGCAGAACCTTCAAACGCGGCTTGAATTCGATCTAGCTCTAGTTGGGCTAAGTTATCCACTGTCCAATTGGCTTGGCGCTGGAGCATGTGAAACGGATAGGTATGGGCAACACCCACAACCGGGATGCCAGCTTGTTTTGCTGCTGTAATTCCGGTAAAGGTATCTTCGATCGCTAGACACTCAGCAGACTCAAGCTCAAGCGCCTGACATTTTTGATTGAAGCGGTCAACAGCCAATAAATACCCATCGGGTGCTGGTTTGCTGACTGGGGAGTCTTCTGCGGTCACAATTACCTCAAAATTGCTGCTCAATTGGGCTTTATCTAGAACGACCTGGATTTCAGCCTGCAAAGCCCCACTGACGATCGCCAGCTTGATCTCGGCATTCTGAAGCTGGGCAACTAGGGCTGTTAGCCCAGGGAAGATCGGCAGCACCTCCATCGCGACCAGTTGCTGTTGATAGGCTTGGGACTTCTGGGCAATTAATTTCGCCAGATAGGCCTCTGTCACGACTCGTCCCCGGTTGGTCAGCAGATCTTTAAGACCAGCGCGATCGCTGCGGCCCAAACAAAATTGCCAATAGTCTTCTGGTCGGGGCCGAAGGTTTTCGTCAATTACAATTTGGTCAATGAGCTGCTGATGAAGAGGCTGATCATCCACAATCACGCCATTAAAGTTAAATAGAACCGCTCTGAGACTCATACCGATCCCCTAAGCCAGGGCCGGCAGACCTTCTGGCACTAACTCAGTCCCTGGCATCGCATCTAAGTCCGCTGAAGAAAGGGGTTTGACTCCCTGGGTGATTTGATTTAGGCCCCAGTTGGATTCTGTCTTCACGGCCCCAAATCCCGCCGCTCCCATCCAGGCATCAAGGCTTGCAGCGGCATAGGACTGGATATAGGGTTCCTCAAACAAATCATGCAGCCAGGTCAATTGCCTCAGGGTTTCTTGATTGGCATCCAGCACCAGAATCTGGCCGCCAACTTTAAGCAGCCGGTAGGCTTCCTGGAGAATTCGGCGGGCAACCATGGGTGGGGTTTCATGGAACAACAGCGAAGCGGTGACCAGATCA
>JBGTDP010000236.1:0-7104 GCA_041748255.1 Thermosynechococcaceae cyanobacterium
ATTTCAACCTGGACTCAGTTAATTACGGCTGCCCCTGGGTCCCAGCCAGATCCTGAGACAAAGACTGGAACAACGGTATTGGGGGCCAAGGTGATTGGGGCCCATGCTGGCGTTGATTCCTACCAGATTTTTGCCTCTTCCCTGGCAGGGATGGAACAATCTCTTCAAGCCCCCCAGAATTCTCTACTGGCATCTAAGGACTTCGAGCAGGCGATCACACCTTTACCCACCCCTAATCGCGGTTATCTCTACCTAAACTGGGCTGCAAGTCGTCCCTTCCTGGCCCAGCGATTTCCGCTGCTGCGGGTGATTGAGGTGGCCGGGGAGCCTTTTTTTCGCCATCTGCGATCGCTGTCCTTGACAAGTTACGGCACTGACTCGCAAGTGCAGCGCAGTCAGATCTTTATCCGCCTCACCTAGGCCTAGGCCCTGAATCTAGGCAAGATCCGTTTTGAAGTTTTGAACCATTCAAGAATCCCGTGCAACCCACCTACCAAACCTATACCCTCAGTGATTCCTCCGTCCCCTCCTTCCTAGAGGTGGTCCCAGAACGCGGCGGCATCATCTCCCGCTGGCAGGTCCAGGGGCAAGAGATTCTTTATCTGGATGCTGAGCGGTTTGCCAACCCAGAGCTAAGTGTGCGCGGGGGCATTCCAATTCTGTTTCCCATCTGTGGCAATCTTCCCAATAACCACTACACCTACCAAGACCAATTCTTTGAGCTTAAACAGCATGGTTTTGCCCGCGATCTGCCCTGGTCAGTGACCGCTGCCAGCGCCACCAGTCTTACTCTGGTTCTCAATAGCAATGAGGCAACTCGGAAAGTTTACCCCTTTGAGTTTCAACTTGCGTTTACCTACCAGTTGGCGGGTAATGTCTTAGAAATTGACCAGCGGTTTTCAAACCGTGGGGCTGAACCCATGCCCTTTAGTGTGGGGCTGCATCCCTACTTTTTGACTCAGAATAAGTCCCAGCTTGAATTTGAGATTCCAGCCAGTCACGGATGGGATCAGCAAACCCAGGAGGCTTTTGCCTTTGCTGGCAGCTTTGACTTTGATCGCCCAGAGATTGATCTGGCCTTGGGACCGCTTTCTCGCTCCTCAGCCCGCTTGATTGATCGCGATCGCCAATTAGGGATTACCCTGTCCTACGAGAATCTCTATTCTCTGCTAGTCTTCTGGAGCATCAACGGTAAAAACTACTGCTGCCTGGAGCCTTGGAGTGGGCCTCGCAATGCCCTCAACAGCGGCGAGGGCTTAACCTACCTGGCCCCTGGGGAAACTCGCCTTAGCCGGGTTAGCTTTCAAGTTGATTTTTTTGATTAACGGCCCCAGGCAAAAATAGCCGCCCCCCAGGTCAAGCCAGCCCCAAATCCTGAGGTGGCAACAATATCCCCGGCTTGAATCCGGCCCCGGCGCACCTCTTGATCCAGGGCCAAGGGAATCGAGGCAGCAGAAGTGTTGCCATACTCAGCCAGATTGCTGATCACCTTATCAGGGGGGATCTGTAAGCGTTGGGCAACAGCATCAAGAATCCGTTGGTTTGCCTGGTGCAGGAGCAGCCAATCAATTTGCTCAGCACTTAAACCAGCCCGAAACATCACCTTTTCTACAACTTCCGGGACTTTCTTAATCGCAAACCGATAGACTTCTTGGCCATTCATCGTAATCGGCTGAAAGTTTCCTTGACCAACACTGATCTCGGGGGTCAGGGAGCGAGGGCTGGGCTGGTAGGCTAAGTTGAGGCAATTATTCTGGCTGCCGTCGCTGCGCAGTTCAAACCCTAACAGGCGATCGCGCTGACTCGGCTGCAACACCACGGCTCCGGCCCCATCCCCAAATAAAATGCAACTGCGCCGATCCTCCCAGTCCACCCACCGGGACAAGACATCGGCCCCAATTAGCAGCACATTCTGGTAAACCCCAGTGCGAATAAACTGAGCTGCTGTGACCAGACCAAAAATAAACCCAGAGCAAGCAGCGGTTAGATCAAAGGCTACGGCCCGATTGGCCTGTAGCTGGGCTTGAATTAAGCTGGCGCTACCAAACAAATCATCGGGAGTCGAAGTCGCCAAGAGAATTAAATCCAAGTCGGCGGGAGCAATCCCGGCCATGGCGATCGCTGCTTGGGCTGCTTCTGTGGCCAGGGCTGTAACTGAATGCTCTGCTGATGCCAACCGGCGGCGACGAATCCCGGTGCGGGCTGTAATCCACTCGTCAGAGGTCTCAACCCATTGACTGAGGGTATGATTATCCACGCAAGCCGGAGGGGCTGCTGAGCCACTGCCGGTTAGGGCAATTCCAGCGCCTGGGTTATAGTCCATCAACTCTACTCTCGGTTCTATCGTCTCTAAGCCCGAAGCGCTGCTCCCCTGTTGAGGCAGGCATTTTTTGGTAGCAAGATTGAATCCGAGCTAAGACCTGATGATCGATTGCTTCTTTTGCCAGCCGAATGGCGTTAAAAATTGAGGGGGCCTGGGAGCTACCATGGCTGATGATACAAACTCCTGCCACCCCCAACAGCAGGCCACCACCATGTTCAGCGTGATCCATTCGCTGCTTAATTTGTTTGAGATTGGGCTTGAGCAGAGCTGTCCCGATCTTGCCCTGGAGACCCTGGGGGAGTTCCTCCCGGAGGATTTGCAAGGCCACCTCACCTACTGCTTCGGCAAACTTCAGCAGGACATTGCCCACAAAGCCATCGCAGACGATCACATCAAACTTGCCCGAGAGCACATCTCGGCCCTCGGCGTTGCCAACAAAAGTAATTTGGGAATTCTCTTGCAGAATTTGATAGGTCCGCAGGGCCAGCTCATTGCCTTTAGAAGCCTCTTCCCCAATGTTCAACAAGCCCACCTGGGGAGCCTCAATCCCCAGCACATCCTGGCTGTAAATCGTTCCCATAGTCGCAAACTGCTCCAAGAACTTGGGGCGACAGTCAACATTGGCCCCGACATCCAAAATTAGCACCGGCTTTCCAGCCACCAGGGTTGGCAAGACTGCGCCAATCGCCGGGCGGTCAATTCCTGGCAGTCGGCCCAAGCGCAACAGGGCAGCAGCCATGGCCGCGCCTGAGTGTCCTGCTGAGACTACTGCCTCAGCCTGCTGCTGTTTGACCAGTTTCATCGCTACATTGATTGAAGCCTTGGGCTTTCGCCGCAGACTACTCAGGGGTTCTTCGTACATCTCAATTAAGCCTTCGGCCGGCACGATTTCTAGCTGTAGCGCCCGTGGGTGTTGCTGCATTGAGGCTTGAATCTGGTCGGTGTCTCCTACTAAGAGCACCTCTACCCCCAGTTCTTCTCGGGCTCTGATCGCGCCTGCGACGATCTCGTCGGGGGCATGATCGCCTCCCATAGCATCAACAGCAATCCGTGCGCGAGTTGCTCCCATGAGTCAATCTTGTAGAATCCTTAAGAATTCTAGCAGATAGGCTTCCGCTCACCGTTGCTTTTCCCAGATTCAGTGCTTTAAATCAGCAAACCTAGAGAATTTATTGGCCTACCTATGGCGGTGACAAACCAATAGCTCCTAGAATTAGGCCGAGGGCTTAAATTACCTTAAATCACACTGTGAGGGGAACCGTAATGCTGCAGCTATTTGGGGCCGGGGTGATTACGCTTTGGTTGAAGTCCGTGGGGATTGACCCTCCCAAACCGCAACCCGTGGATCAGGTGGCGACTAATTTTCAGCCGCTGAACTACCCAGCCCCAGCGACTGAGCAAGCATTAGATCAGTACCTAGCTCAGCTTGCAAGCCAGGGCTTTACCGCCAGCAACCAGGGGATCTGGATTCAGTCTCAAGATCAGCTGCTGGCAAGCCATCAGGGCACGACTCCCCTTTCAGCTGCCTCCCTGACCAAGGTTGCCACCTCTTTAGTTGCCCTCCAAACCTGGGGACCCGATTATCGGTTTGTCACCCAGATTAGTGCCACCGGCCCGATTCAAAATGGGGTTTTGCAGGGAGATCTGGTGGTTCAAGGCGGCGGCGATCCGTTATTTGTCTGGGAAGAGGCGATCAGTCTGGGGAATACCTTAAATCAACTGGGAATTAATCAAGTTGCCGGAGATTTGGTGATTCAAGGCGACTTTGCCATGAACTACGAGTTAAATCCGCTCCTGGTCGGAAATCTGCTGCAGCAGGGGCTAAATGCCGACGACTGGTCAGCAGAAGCGCAAGCTCAGTTCGCCCAAATGTCCCAGGGAACCCCCCGCCCGCAAATTAAGATTACCGGAGCGGTGCGGTCGGCAACCCTGCTCCCGACGCGGCTAACCCCGCTGGTTCGTCATCGCTCTTTGAGCTTGGTGCAGCTACTCCGGCAGATGAATATTTACAGTAACAATGCCATGGCTGAAATGCTGGCTGTGCAACTTGGGGGGGCAGCCACCGTTGCCCAACAAGCTGCGATCGCCGCCAATGTCCCTCCAGAGGAAATCCAGCTCGTGAATGGGTCTGGTCTGAGTCCTGAGAACCGTTTGTCTCCACGGGCGGTTGCGGGGCTGTTTCAGGGGATTCAAAGCTTGCTGCAATCCCACAACCTGCCGATCGCAGATGTATTTCCCGTGGCCGGTGAAAATCGCGGCACTTTGGAATCGCGCGATCTTCCAGCCGGAACGGTGGCCAAGACGGGCACCTTGTGGAATGTCAGTACCCTGGCGGGGATGATCCCCACCCAGAAGTATGGCCCCACCTGGTTTGCGATTCTCAATCAAGGAGCAGGGGTTGAGGACTTTCGACAGCAGCAGGATAAACTACTTCAGACCCTGCAGCAGCAGCTAGGAGAGCCAACTGAAACCGCGATTCAACCCAGCTCACCCCCAGAACGCCTGGGTCAGGTTGAGCGCAATCAGATTTTGATCACTGCGGCTCAGAATCGGTGATCTTGTAATAGGTTAAAGCTGGACTGTTCCTAAGGAAAAATTTCTGTCACCACATTTTCCCCCTGGATCATGATTGTCTTGGCCTGAATTTTGCCGACGGCTCGGGGAGCCCGCAGCTCTAGCTGCGGCTGATTTTGGGCATAAAAGACATTGCCCTGGGCGATGATTTTCTGGCTGGGGAGCAACCAGGTTAGCTGGTTTGACTTCAGCACAGACTGATTGCGGACTCCGCTGGCCTGAACTTTGCCCGTGAGTTGAATCTGCTGTTGGGCCAGGTTCATGGTTCCCTGGCTAGCCCTGAGGGTGATTTCCTGGTCTCGGTGCCAAACTTGCAGCGGCTGTTGGCTGGCGATTGTTTGTTGATTGGGGGCCCAGACTAATTGCTGACTCGCCACTTCTAAAGGAGGTTGCTTGAGGCTGACCTGGGCTTTGGGTCCCAGGGTGATGGTCTTGGCGGCTAGGTCTAGCTCAGCGCGATCGGCAACAGCGCTGCCAGGGGTGGCCTCAGCCGTTGAGGTTTGAATCTGCACCTGGGGATCAGCAATAATTCGGTTTTGGGAGATCTGCCAAACCGCGTGTTCAGCACGCAACTGCAGATTTGGATCCTGGGTGTCAACCACCACCTGTCCCTGGGCTTCAATTTGGTGGGTTCGACTGGAAGCTCGGGCTTCTTTAGCCGCCATCCGCACCTGGGGATGCACAACCTGCAAGTTCTGACGCACAATTAACAGATCTGTTTTTGGCAGCCATTCAACCTCTTGACCCTTGAGAATGGCTCCTGACTGAGTATCCGTGGCTGTGATTTTGCCCTTGAGCAAAATTCTTTGGCCTTCGGGTTGAATTTCACCCTCCTCAGCCTTGAGGGTGAAAACAGGTTTTCCGGCTTGAAACAGTTCTCCATCAATATTTTTGACCTGAGCAATCTTTTGGTCCTGGCTATAGACGGCTGCTTGGGCTTTAATTTGCCAAAGCAGTTGGCCATTGGCATCGGTTTGTTTGAGGGTTACGGTTTCAAAGCTTAACCCCCCCTCGCCGGGGCGCGAAATCCCAGGGGAAATTGGCTTGGGTCCCGAGCCACCAAAGTAACCACAGCCACCTATCCCCAGGATCAGCGCAATAAAAATTAACCGGTGTATGACAGACGCCACCCGTAGCACCTCACTCTTCGTAGGGATAGAAGCGACCAAAGGGCAAATTTCTACGCTTAGCTAAAGCTAGGCGGTTCGCCAACTTCCTCGGTGGGTTCGCCCAAGCCAATGCCAGAAAGAGGACGGTAGGTATAGCCAGCCCGAGGCGCTTTTTGAATGTCTAATTTAATCGTATCGAGATCAATATAGCGATCGGCGACATTGATCAGGCTATCGCTGGTCATGGAGCGCAAACTCACAACCTCCACCCTTACCCCACGGTAGCTAACCGCATCGACGGCGTAGGCAAGATCACCATCACCACTCACCAAGATCGCCGTGTCATAGCACCCAACTAGGGCAATCATGTCAACGGCAATTTCTACATCTAAATTGGCTTTTTTTGAGCCATCGGGGAGCTGAATCAGGTCCTTGGCAATCACTCGGTAGCCGTTGCGGCGCATCCACAGTAGAAATCCCTGTTGCTTCTCATTGGTAGGGTCAACTCCTGTGTAAAAAAAGGAGCGCAGTAGCCGAGATCCACCTGTGAGGCGACAAAGGAGTTTGGTGTAGTCAATTTCAATGCCTAGCTGGAGGGCGGCGTAAAACAAATTTGAGCCATCAATGAAAATGGCTACCCGACCACGATTTTCCAGAACCTGCTCCGGCGTAAATACAGAATCATTTTCTAAATTCAGCATTCTTAATTTTAAAAACCTCTTTAATTTATGAAATTAGATAATTTTATGAAAAGCAGTTTATTCCCTTACTGATAGCATAAACACAAATCTATAAAAGCAGCGCCTGGGGTAGCTCTTGTTTCTGAAAGACTGGATGGGGTTCTAATAACCTCTGGCCCTTGAGTAGAAGCCCCCAACGGCTATGGGTTGGGTGCAAACCTTCGCCTTCTTTTAGGGAAGATAGCTGGTTAAAGTCGATCGCAAAACCCAGCTGCCGATAAATCTCACTGCTGAGGTTAGGGGTAATGGGGGCCAGCAGATAGGCTGCCAGCCGCACGGCTTCTAAAACGCTATAGAGAATTTGATTGACTTGCTGAGTCTGGCCCTGCTTATAGAGGCTCCAGGGGGCCTGCTGGTC
>JBGTDP010000237.1:0-3627 GCA_041748255.1 Thermosynechococcaceae cyanobacterium
TGCAAAAACATGAAGTTCTTTTGCCAATCGAAAGCTAGGTTGTGAGAATGGGCAGACTAAAAGCATAAACAAAGCTTTTTTAGAAAACAATAGAGGCAAATGTTAATGTTCTTAGCAGGAATCGGGGTGGGCATTGTTGCGACCTATTTAGTCTCAGGCGTTGTGGGCTTATTAGTGGCATCTAATATTAAGAATTTGGAAGTGAGAGACTGAGCTTCTCTGACGCAGCGATTGAATAACTGATTTTTCTCTGCTCTTGCCTCCCTCGCCAAAGGTAGGATAGGGGGATGAATCGACTAATTTTATACAGCAAACCCGGCTGCCATCTGTGTGAAGGTCTGCAGGAAAAGCTAGAACAAATTCACACCTTAAACTTCAGCTTAGAAGTTCGGGATATCACCACCCGCGAGGATTGGTTCGCAGCTTATCAGTACGAGGTGCCAGTCCTGTGCAAACTTAATTCTCAAGCAGACCCAGCCCTGGCTGAAGAGGTGCTACCTCGACCGTCTCCCCGCGCCTCCGTTGCCAAATTGCAACAGACATTACAGTGCTATTTTGCTGAAGATCGTGCAGAATAGGCTCAGATTCGTGTGAGGAGCCATTCAAAAATGAAGTTGCGGGAGTTGCTAGCAACCGTTGCTGCAGATATTGCCCTGCCGGGGGGGTTAGAGGCTTACGATCATCCGGCCTTAGCAGCAGAGGTCACCGGCTTAACGACTAATTCCTGGGCTTGTCAACCGGGGGACTTGTTTATTGGTATGCCTGGAACCCGCGTCGACGGCGGGAATTTTTGGTCGAGTGCGATCGCTGCTGGAGCTGGAGCAGCAGTAATTTCAGAAAATATTCATCTGTCCCCCACCGAGGCTTGTGTCATTCCAGCCCATAATATGACTCGGGCCTGTGCTGGGATTGCCGCCAAATTTTATGGCAACCCAGGCCATAAGCTGAAGCTAGTTGGCGTCACCGGGACCAATGGCAAAACCACTACTACTCATCTGATTGAGTTTTTACTCTCCCAAACCGGACAGCCGACTGCCTTAATGGGAACGCTTTATGCTCGCTGGCCGGGATATGAACAGATTGCCACCCATACCACCCCCTTTGCCGTAGATCTGCAAGGGCAATTAGCAGCGGCTCTCAAAGCCGGTTCACAGCTAGGGGTAATGGAAGTCAGCTCCCATGCTTTAGATCAAGGTCGGGTCCTAGGATGCCGATTTGAAGTGGCAGTATTTACCAACCTGACCCAAGACCATCTTGACTATCATCAAAATTTAGAGGCCTACTTTCAAGCCAAGGCCCAGCTTTTTAGTCCTGATTATCTTCAAGGGAGAGCCATCATCAATCTTGATGATCCCTATGCCCAGAAGTTAATTGATCAATTACCGCCAGAACAGGTTTGGACCTACAGCACCCAGAACCCAGCGGCGGATCTCTGGAGCGGCGAACTGCGGTACGAAGCGACTGGGGTTCGAGGAAGATTGCACACCCCCCTGGGGGAAGTTCCTTTCACTTCCCCGCTGGTTGGGCAGTTTAATGTTGCCAACCTCCTAGCAGCAATGGGCGTTGCTTTACATCTAGGGCTGGATTTAGAGCACATTGTTCAGGTTCTAAAAGGTTTCACCGGGGTTCCAGGGCGAATGGAGCAAGTCAAAGTCCAACCCGATCAAGATATTAGTGTGATTGTTGACTATGCTCACACCCCTGACAGCCTGGAAAACTTGTTGCAAGCAGCCCGACCGTTTATTAAAGAACAGATGATTTGTGTATTTGGTTGTGGCGGCGATCGCGATCGCACCAAGCGGCCGCAAATGGGTCAAATCGCCGCCAACCTTGCCGATCAGATTGTTGTTACCTCAGATAATCCCCGCACCGAAAACCCCCAGCGAATTCTCGAAGATATTCTCACCGGCTTTCCTGAGCAGGTTCATCCCCAGGTTGAGATAGATCGACGCTTAGCCATTCATCAAGCGATCGCCCAGGCCCAACCTGGCGATGGGATCTTAATTGCCGGTAAAGGCCACGAAGACTATCAAATTCTTGGAACTGAGAAAGTCCATTTTGACGATCGCGAAGAAGCCCGTGCTGCCCTTAAACATCGCTTATCCAATCGAGAGTAATTCAGTAACGCTAAGGTCTTGGGGCGACTCCGTTACTCCAATCACTACTGATCTAGAATGCTCTCGCCTGAATTTGTTGGTCTAGGCCTGAGTTTAATTAACTAAACTTACTTAAATATTAATCCATCTTAATAGTTATGACTTCTAATCGTTTTATTTCATCCCTGACACTCCTATGGTTGGGGTTATTTACTAGTTCAGGGCTAGCCAATTCCTTAGAAGCACAACCTTATCAGGCCACTGCCGTTGATTCTAAATTTGTTGCCGAGCGGTCTGGTTTATCTGCCCCTTTAAAGGGTCAAACTAAGATTTCACCTAACTTTTTAGCTACTGAGAAAACCCCTTCAGAGATCAAGCCTTCATCCCTTCAGGTGGCGACTCCGGCAAAAGAACTCAATGAAAACCCAACTTTCAGTAGCGCTGACAACCCTTTAGATACTAGAAATTTCCCGGTAGCGGACAACGATGCTAAGACTGAGAACCCTTCGGCAGCTGAGCCAGTTCAACCAACTGCTTCCCAGAGACAAGCGACTCCTTCTCAACAAAGTGCTGATCTATCCGGTCTGCAAGCCCAAAGTATTGAAAATGATGCCTCTGAAGGGCAGGTGAGGCTTTCTCCCCTAGAGCAAGATCCGATTCGCTTATTTAATTTAGACACTGCCAACCAACTGCCTGCGGGTGCCCTCCAGTTTGGCGTTGACTTTCGCCGCTTTCCAACTCAAGATCTTCAGAATGCCGGTACAGGATTGCAAGTCTACAGTGGCTCTGTGGATTGGGGGGTGACAGATAGGTTGCAGTTGGGGCTGTCTGCTTCTTTATTTGATGATCATTTACCAGGGTTCAGTCAAACGCCGTTTAATCAGAATGGCCAGGGGCCTCTGCTACAGACAGTTTCGGTTGCTCCCAATTTTAAGTATCAACTCCTGCAGCAAGATCGCTTGTCCGTAGGAGTGAGTGGGTCAGCAGAGCTATTAAGGCTCGCCAGTGATCCAGGGATCTTTAATCCAACCTTTAATAATGTCACCAGCAACTCTATCGTTGGAACAGTTGCGGTTCCGGTGAGCTATCGCCTGGCTCCAGAACTGCAAGCCCATTTCACCCCTGGGGTGGCTATTTTCCCTGGGGATATCCAGGGAGCTGATTTTTATGGCACATTTTTCAATCTGGGGGCTGGGGTAAGCTGGCAACCTGTGCAGCGCTTAGGCTTATTTGCAGATGTTAATCTCCCGGTTGGTCCCGGTGGGAATGCAGTTCGCGTAGATGGATCAATTTTCCGCAAACCCGTATTTAGTGGCGGGGTAAGATTTTTGGTCAACCCGGCGGTGGGGTTAGATTTATATGCCACCAATGCCTTTGGGCTGACCCCAGCCACACGCCTGTTGTCATTTATCCCGGAAGGCGATCAAGTGGCCTTTGGGGCTCGGCTCAACTTCACCCCTGATTTTGGCCAAGGTTACGCCGCTAGTTTTCGCCAAGGACCTAGGGTTCGGCTTTCTGAGCGCGATCGCCA
>JBGTDP010000238.1:0-3887 GCA_041748255.1 Thermosynechococcaceae cyanobacterium
GGGACAGGGCACCCACAGATACATCGTCGCTTGGGTTTTGGCAAGATTCCACCCCAATTCTGCCAGCCCCTGAATCACAAAATCTCGGCGGGTGCGATAGCGAGCTTGGACTTTTTGCAGGTAGGTGTCAGGCAGTTGCAAGGCTGTTTCCGCCGCCGATTGCAGCACAGCAAAAATCCCATAGTCTAGATTTGTCTTTAAGGTCCGCAACCCCTGAATAATATGGCGGTTGCCGACCACAAATCCCACCCGCCAGCCAGCCATGTTGTAGGTCTTAGAGAGCGTGTGAAACTCCACACCAATTTCTTTTGCCCCTGGAATTTCTAGCAGACTGGTGGGCTGATAGCCATCAAAAGCCAGCTCCGCGTAGCAGAGATCATGAACGAGTAGAATTTCATAGCGGCGGGCAAAGGCAACGATTTCCTCAAAAAATTCCCTGGGGGCGATCGCGGCAGTCGGGTTGCTGGGATAGTTAAAGTAAAGAATTTTAGCTCGCTGAGCCACTGCCTCTGGAATCGCGCTTAAGTCAATCAGCCAGTCCTGCTCCGGCTTCAGGATCAATGGGTAAACCTCCGCCCCGGCGATTGCTGGGCCCCGAAAGTGAGCCGGATAGGCCGGGGAGGGCACCAGAACTAAGTCTCCCGGATTAATGTAGGCCAGGGCCAGGTGGGTCAGCCCTTCCTTAGAGCCCAGCAGGGGCAGAGCTTCACCGTCAGGATCAAGATCTACGTTGTAGCGGCGGCGATACCATTGGGTGATCGTGCGCCGAAACCCGGCGGTGCCCTCAAAAGGCGGATAGCCATGATTGTTAGGGTTTTGAAGGGCAGCGATCGCTGCGTCGATCACCGGTTGTGGGGCAGGTCCATCGGGGTTCCCCATGCCTAAATCAATTAAGTCAATTCCCTGATCTCGGGCTCGGGCCTTGAGTTCATCTAGGCGCGCAAACACGTAGGGCGGCAGAGTCTTGAGCCGTTGGGCTGGGTGAATCCACTCTAAACTCATTCCCCAACCCCATTCGCAAGGCTGCCTTCCCGACTTGACGTTACGGGGGCAGCCGTAGAAACCATCGCCGCCATCAGTTGCACCGGGGAGACTGCAAAGGGCAGTTGATGCAAATCTGATCCGGGGGCGCAGGCAATCTCGGCGGCGACCTCCAACTCCTGCAGGGTGATCTCAGCCAGCTTTAAATCGGCCAGGGTCGCAGGTAAACCAATTTCAGCGTAGAACTTTAAAAGCTGCTGGCGGGCAGCGGCAGCAAGATTATTGCCCTGGAGCATTTCTTCCAGGCGTAACTGCACCAAAATTCCGTAGGCCACCTTTTCTCCGTGCAGACTGGCCTGGCTCCCCCGGAGGTGGGTTAAGCCATTGTGAACTGCGTGAGCGGCAACGGTCCGACATTGAGCCCCACCTAGACCGCCAATTACACCGGCAAGTAACACCGTT
Source organism: Thermosynechococcaceae cyanobacterium (assembly GCA_041748255.1). Lineage (GTDB taxonomy): Bacteria > Cyanobacteriota > Cyanobacteriia > Thermosynechococcales > Thermosynechococcaceae > JBGTDP01. The sequence continues at coordinate 1,444 of JBGTDP010000238.1, forward strand.
GCATCCACCACTTCCTGCCAGTGTGATCCTCCTGGTTCAGTTAGGGCAGCGATCGACTTTTGCAACAAAATATCCCGCAGGACTCGGGCCTGCTGCACTGCGGCAATGGTCAGGGTCTGATCAGCGTTGCCACTGCTGGCAGCGGCTTCGTACCACTTGGCCAGGGCATCCCCAATCCCGGCAATTAAGGTTCGCATCGGCGCGGTTTGGATCAGGGCATAGTCCAAAATCAGCAGATTGGGGCAGGCGCCTAAGCTGACATCGTACTCAAAGGCTCCCGAGTCTGAATACACATTGCTCAGGGCACTCCAGGCAGCACAGGTGGCCCCAGAGGTGGGGATTGAAATCACCGGCACTTGGCACTGGTGAGCCACTAACTTGGCCGCATCCAGCACCTTGCCGCCCCCCACACCAATCACCAAATCTGCTTGGTGTTTAATCACCGCTTGCCGTAGCTGCTGCAGCTCACCCTCACTGCAATGCTGACCGGCTGGAACTTGCACCCAGTCTAAAGATTGTAGCGCTAAGTCTAGACCTGGCTGGGCAGTGGATAGGGCATGGTTGCCCCCCATAACCAAGGGACGCTGTCCCAGGCTGGAAATTATCTCTGCCGCCGCTGCCAAAATTTGCCGACCCCGGATCACCTGGGCAGGGGCGACAAAAAGACTGACCGATGAATCTGGGGTTAGAGTTACGTCTGGGTTAAACGCTGGGTTTGGCATGGACGCACAGAATCACAGAGCAAAGATTTACAGGACTTGAAAATCTAGTATAAGCAGTTTTATGCCTCTGCCTGGGGTAGCCGGGCCAGGTGCTGTTGATTGATGCTAATGGTCATCTGCTCGTCATCGCGCACCGAGAGCGATCGCTGCACCTGACCTAACATAAGCGGTTCTGAAACCCCTGGCCGGGGATGCACAATAGTTCGGGCCCGAATTGTCAGTTGATCTTCTCCGCGACTAAACCGTCCCCGAGAAAATTGATCGCTGGCGGCCTGACGCAGGGTGGCTTCTAACTCTGATTCCGTCACCTGGGGAGGGAGGGCAATCACCGTCTGGGTAGAGCCAGTATCGTAGACAACAACATAGTGAAGGGCTCCTGGAATCACTGTCCGAGTGACGGGACCCAGGCTAAGGGCAAATAGTCCCACTGTCAACACCCCCATAAACCCAGTCACACCAACCAATCGAAAGCGGAAATCCCACTTAAGCACAAATGCCAGTAGTGCCAAAGCCCCCAGACCTAAGGTGGCAATTCCAGCCCACTGGGCAATGGTCGCAAAGGTGGTAATACTTAGCATGGCTTACTCGTTACTAACATACTCTAAAGGTTTAGCATCGGCGGGAAATTCGATCGCAGCTTTGAGGGTATGCCAGGTTAGAGTCGCACACTTAATCCGCACTGGAAACTGCGCTACTCCCTGCATGACATTCAGCTTACGCAGCTCCCTCGGAAACTCTGCCTCCCCTTTCATCATATTTTGAAAGCACTGCACCATCTCCAAAGCCTCGCTGACACTTTTGCCCCGCATGGCCTCGGCCATCAGATCCGCTGAAGAAATTGCGATCGCACAACCTTCCCCCTCAAACTTGACATCTTCAATCCGATCTCCGGTTTGATTCAGTTGCAATGTGAGATCGATTGTATCGCCACAGGAGGGATTGTGCCCGCGCTGATGCCGATCAACGGGATCAGTTTTGCCCCGATTTCGTGGTTTTTTATAGTGCTCTAGGATGACCTGTTGATAAAGATTGCGTAGATTGTCCAAAGGCATGGTCAAAGGAACGAAACACCCACCTTTATCCTACTATCCCCAGGGATGGGCTTTACAGGGCAGAGCTTGAAGGGGACTCTGACCCAAGCTATAAAACTCCCTACACAAACTTCTGGGGGACTGCTTAGGAGGGATGAGAATACTTAGAAGGCCAATCACGCATAATAAAATAGCACCAAGGGGGAGCAGGCAGTATGGCAACCAAATTTATCCAACCGGAGCGCATCCAACCCCTCAACGACCGGGAGCAGCAGGAGGGGGACTATGTTTTGTACTGGATGCAGCAATCCCAGCGGGCTGAGTCTAATCACGCCCTAGAATTTGCCATTCAGCAGGCGAATGATCTCGGGCAGCCGCTGCTGGTGGGCTTTGGACTGATGGATGATTATCCTGAAGCCAATCTCCGCCACTACACCTTTATGCTCGAAGGCTTACAAGAAACCCAAGCTGCCCTGGAGCAGCGGGGAATTAAGCTAATTGTCTGCCAGGGGAGCCCGGATCAAGTTGCCTTAGATCTGGGCAAACCAGCTTCGCTGATGGTTACCGATCGCGGGTACCTGCGCCATCAAAAACAGTGGCGAGATCGGGTGGCAAGAGAAGCAAATTGCCCAGTGATCCAGGTCGAAGCCGATGTGGTTGTGCCGGTAGAGCTAGCCTCTAATAAAGCAGA
>JBGTDP010000239.1:0-7318 GCA_041748255.1 Thermosynechococcaceae cyanobacterium
CCGGGAGTTGGAGAACTGCACTTCCCCAAAGGAGAATCCGCCCTGCAGCCAACTGGGGGCAGTCACATCCACATTCTGAGCCCCAAACCAGGGTTGGGTTACAGCAAGGCCATAGGTTTGAGCCAAGACATTCCTCACCGTCGTGGCGATGCCGAGGGAGAGCAGAAATATCAGCGCGATCGCCCAGTTCCGCCGCTCAAGATTAGGACGCCGGGACAAAATCCACCAAGCCCCAAAAAACAGCAGGCAAAACAAGCCAATCTGGAGCGTCAGAACCCAATTCACACTGCGGACAAACTGCTGCAAAATCAGGCTAACGCCCCAGGTGGCCAGCAAAGTTTCTAAGGGGCGACCGTAGAGATAGCGGATCACCCCTCGCTCCAGGGCCAGACCCACCAAAGCCGTGACGATAAACGCCAAGGGCAATGCAAAGAAAATATAGCCCCCAAACCAGGGTTCTCCCAAGGCTTTAAAGCCGTTTTGGACCACAAAGGTGGTGTAAGCCCCCAGCATAATCAGTTCGCCATGGGCTAGATTAATCACTCCCATGAGGCCAAACACAATCGCCAGCCCCAGGGCCGCAATTAACAGCACTGCTGCAATGCTAATGCCATTCAATAGGGTGCTAAATAGGATTCCTTGCACACACGTCCTCTAGATAATGCTGGATGTTTTTGGTTCAGACTAATTCCGGTTCTATTGATTGAGAACTAACCCTAAGCGTCTTTGAACTTGCCGCCCTTTTCGGGATCAGACCAGTCACAGGCATAGCCTTTTGTTTCGGCCACGAACTGATTCCAGGGCACTGGCTCCACCGCTTTATCTGTGGCATTGACAATCTTAAAGGACCCATCCTCGGTAACCTGTCCAATCCGAACAAATTTAGCCAGGTGATGATTATTTTCCATTGTCACCTGACCCTCTGGGGCGTCAAAGGTTTCACCCAAGGCTGCCATGCGAACTTTCTCTAAATCATCGGCGGTTTCAGCTTTCTCCACTGCCTGCTTCCACAGGTAAACACCAATGTAAGCTGCTTCCATCGGGTCATTGGTGACTCGATCTGAACCGTACTTGGCCTTAAAGGCATCGACAAACTTTTTATTTGACGGCGTATCTACAGTCATAAAGTAATTCCAGGCAGCGTAGTGGTCCTTGAGATACTGGGGACCGATCGCTCGCACTTCTTCTTCGGCAATACTCACAGACATCGTGGGATATTTATCGGGTCCTAACCCTGCGCCCTGCATTTGCTTAAAGAAGGCGACATTGCTATCCCCGTTCAGGGTGTTATAGATCACCCCACCGTTGGGCAGGGCGGCTTTAATCTTAGTGATTAGCGGCAGCACCTCGGTGCTGCCCAGGGGCAGGTAGTCTTCTCCCACGGTTTTGCCGCCCTGGGCTTCGAGTTGGGCTTTGATAATCGTGTTGGCTGTGCGAGGGAACACATAGTCAGAGCCAACTAAAAAGAACTCTTTGCCTTTGTTCTTGAGCAGCCACTCCACCGAAGGCTCAATCTGCTGGTTGGGGGCAGCCCCGGTATAGAAGATATTTTTAGAACATTCCTGACCTTCGTACTGCACCGGATACCAGAGCATGTGGTTCTTTTGCTCAAATACCGGCAGCACCGCCTTGCGGCTGGCAGAGGTCCAACAACCAAAGATGGAGACGACTTTGTCCTCATCAATTAGTTTTCCGGCTTTTTCGGCAAATGTAGGCCAGTCGGAGGCCCCATCTTCAACAATGGCTTCAATCTGCTTGCCTAAAACCCCGCCAGCTTGATTGATTTCTTCAATTGCTAGCTTCTCGGCATCGACAACACTTTTTTCACTGATTGCCATTGTGCCGCTGAGGGAGTGCAGAATCCCAACCTTGATTGAGTCGCCACTGCCTGCAGCTGTTGTGGGGGAGGCTGTAGGACTACTAGTAGACTCAGGGCTACCGCCACAAGCTTTGAGGAGCAGGCTGGTGCCAAGGGTGGCGGAGCCGTAGAGTAAAAACTTCCGTCGATTAAACTGGCTTGTCATTGCGTTATTAGGTTCCTTCCAAAATGGGCTGACGCATAAATACCAGGTCAACCCGCTTGGGTGAGAGTTTAGAACCAGAGGATCACAGCGAATTGTATTCAGAGATACAAAAACGTCTAGTTTGAAGCGATCGCAGTGGCTTAACAGGATTAAGGACAGGTTCTGCTACCCGCGTTCCCTACCCTTTCTTCTCCGCAAGTGTGACAGTCTAAAAGGATTTTCATCAGAATCAACATCAATCCTGGAGGTCTGAGGTATACAGTGGAGGATTATCGCCCCAGACTGGGATAGTTCTCTGAAATAGTCCTAAGGAGCCCTCAGAACTCCCATGACTCGTCGGCTAGCTTTGGTAATTCCAGCTCTCCTGCTGATTCTTGCTGCCTGGATCGGAATCTTCACGGCCCGGAGCGGTCTGACTATAAGGTCTCTAGAGCATCAAGGCGTGCCGATGGTATTTGTTGCTCCACAAGCTGCAAAGGTGCCGGGGGTGCTGATTGCCCATGGCTTTGCCGGTTCCAAGCAGTTAATGCTGGGATATGCCCACGTTTTGGCCCATGGGGGGTATGGGGTGATGCTCTGGGACTTTAAGGGGCACGGTGCCAATGCATCTCCCTTAGAGCGAGGGGATCTGCAGGCAGATCTGAAGGCCGCTTATACCGCTTTGGTCGCTCAACCTGAAGTGGATACCTCTCGGCTGGCACTTTTAGGGCACTCGATGGGCAGCGGGGCTGTCATGTCTGCGGGGATTCGCAACCTTGATCGCTATCAGGCAACGGTAGCAGTCTCACCCACTCAGGCTGCCGTAACCCCCCAATCACCCCGAAATTTGATGCTACAGGTTGGGAGCGGCGAGGGGCAGTTTGTTAAGAATGCCCAGCAACTTTTGCAAGCAGCGGGGGGCAAAAATCAAAATCTGGCAGCCGGAAAGGGCCGCTCCCTGGTAATTGTTCCAGGGGTTGAGCACATTACAATTTTGTTTAGCAATCAGAGTCATCAAGCGGCGCTGCGCTGGTTAAATGCCACCTTCAACCGCCCTGCAACCCGTCCCTATGTTGATCGCCGCCTGGGCTGGTATGGCATCCACTTAATCGGCTGGCTAGGATTGTTAGCAGCTTTTACCCCAGGGCAAACTGCTTCCCAGAGACTGGCAAAGCCTTTAAGAGCCTGGGGCGGCTTATTCCTAGCCCCTGTTGCGGCCACAGGAATCCTCTTGCTAGCAAGTCAGAGTAACGACCTGTCGAGCTTAGGGGGTTTAATGGTCGGTGGCGCTTTGGGCTTGTGGTTCTTGATTGCCGGTTTGGCTTGGTTGGGGGTAATCGCTCGCCTGCCTCGCCCCAGACCTAGAGCGATCGCCCAGGGCGTGGGACTCTTTGTTATTCTCTGGCTGGGCTTTGGGGCCATGGCTCAGGTGGTTTGGTTGCAGTGGTGGTTGATTCCGGAGCGCCTCAAACTCTGGCCGCTGCTTTCCTTGAGTTGTTTCCCCTGGTTTTTGGCTTCTGGCATAGCTCAGCAAAATATTGGGGTTGGTCGCCGGATTCTTTGGTGGTTAGGGCAAACGGTGGCTGTTGTTGGGGGCCTGTTCCTGACTATTCATTTTCTCCCCCAACTGGGGTTTATGTTTCTGTTGTTGCCGATCTTGCCGTTGATTTTGGCAATTTTCTCTTTTGCTGCGGCCCAACTCAATCAAGCCTGGAGCTATGCCCTCGGCAGTGCCCTCTTGTTTGGCTGGATGCTGACTGTCACCTTTCCCCTGACGGCCTAGGATTTAGAATGGGGTCAGCAAGAATAACTGGCTCAAGCTTCCTGGACGATTTTACTTCTACACATCTTTGTATTTTCAAAACTTCGTCGCAGTTGTAATGGAAGGGAAGCAGCGACAGATTGATAGCAAGCCTTGATAATCCTTTGATCCAGTCTTCAGGAGCGGAAGCCTTAAACTTCAGGAACAATCAGCCCAATCTTATCCCAGCAAGAAACAAGTGGCATGGCATACAGCGACTTCACATTTTCTAAAGCAAGACAAACATTTGGGCTGGTCATTGAAGAGCCTCGAAACCTCTTTGCCGATATTCAGGCAATCTCTCCCAGCGATTATCTTCTAACTGCCCTACGAGAAAATATTCCCCTAGCAAATGCGATCAATACTGAAAAGGCTCGTTCAGAGCTGATAATTGTGCCAGTTCTGCTTGAAATCCGCCGGATTTTTGACTTTCAAGTTGGTTTCTTCTCAGGGATCGAGTTCAATGTTGATCCTAACCTGGGGTTAAATGGCTTTTGTGACTACATTCTGACTGCCTCCAGGGAGATATTTGAGATTCGTACGCCTGTAGTCATGCTGGTGGAGGCAAAAAATGAAAATATCAAAGCCGGACTCGGGCAATGTATGGCTGAGATGGTTGCAGCCCAGTTATTCAATCAGCGGGAAAAGAGTCCTATTGAAAGTATTTTTGGCGTAGTGACAACTGGCACAAGCTGGAAGTTTCTCAGGCTGAGCAATACGACTCTGTATATTGATCAAAGAGATTATTTCATCAACGAAGTAGGTTCAATTCTCGGGATTTTGGCAACTCCCTTACGGTCATTTAGCCTGGTTTGAAGTTCTGAATCGGTACTGGGGCAACTGGATCTGCGGGTTCAAACCCAAAAATACGGGCATAAAAGTAAAACTCGCTGTCTAAAGCCCGCTTGATATTTTCCGATCGCCGGAAACCATGTTGTTCGCCTTCGAAGGGCATATAGGCCACGGGTAAACCTTTTGCTGCTAGGGCTTCAACCATGATCTCCGCTTGATTGGGAGGCACGATCTTGTCCTCCAATCCCTGAAAAAAGATCACTGGGCAGGAGAGGCGATCGCTGGCATGAATTGGCGATCGCGCCTGGTAGAGCGCCTGTTTTTCTGGGTAAGGCCCAATCAGCCGGTCCAGATAGCGGGACTCAAACTTATGGGTATCCCGGACCAGGGCCTCTAGATCACTGACGCCGTAGTGACTGGCCCCGGCCTTGAAGGTATTGCCAAAGGTAAGGGCACACAGCGTAGTGTAGCCGCCGGCACTGCCGCCGGTAATCGCCAAGCGATCGCCATCCACCTCTGCCTGGGCGACCAGGTACTTAGCGCCATTGGCACAGTCATTCACATCTACCACCCCCCACTGACCATCCAGGCGTTGCTGATAATCGCGCCCAAACCCAGTGCTGCCCCCGTAGTTGACATCTAAAACTGCAAACCCGCGACTGGTCCAGTACTGAAACCCCAAGCGAAAGCTACTGGAGGCCGCAGCGGTGGGACCGCCATGGCTTTTGACCAGTAGCGGTGGGCGTTCGTCGGCAGGTCCGAGGTACTCTTTATTCTTGGGACGGTAGAAGAACCCGTAGGCGGTTAAGCCATTTTCTGTGGGAAACTCAATCGTTTCTGGCACAGACAAGTAGCCAGAGTCAAGGACCAAATTGCTGGCCCGCCGCAGAACCGTTAGCTCGGAAGTTGCCAAGTCAAGTTGTACCACCGCTGTCGGTTCGGTGGGAGAGCTGCCCAAGAACACCGCATGCCCAGGGGTGACCTTTAAGGAGGAAATATCTGTGTAGGGAGTTTCAATCGGGGTAAGCGAGCCCGTGGTTATATCCAGGCTGGCCAGTTGCCAAACCCCCCGCTGATTGTAGGTGCAGATCAGGCGATCGCTGGTGGCAAATCCGTAGGTGGACTGGCCAAACACCCACTGGGGCAGACCAAATTCTGCCTCCATTTCAACCAGTGGTTGAATCTCGCCCTGGTGCCAGCGGTAAAGGTTGCGCCAACCATTGCGATCGCAGACGAAATAAAGGCTGCCGTCTGGGAACCACTCTGGCTGAAAGATTGATTGATCTGGACCGCCTGCTATTTGTTGGGTGTTTACGAGGGAACCATCTGCTTGAAATTCACCTACCCACAACTGAGTGCTATCCCAGGGCATATCGGGATGGTTCCAGGTAATCCAGGCTAAATGAGACCCGGCTGGATTTAACCGGGGGGAGGCATAAAAATCATTCCCGGACACCAAAACCTGACCATTATCCCCGCCCTGAAGCGAAACACTCACCAGGGTATTCTCCACCGCCTGATCAGCGGTGCAGTCTTCCCGCACACAGATCAGGCGGCTTCTGGCCGGATCAATTCTCCCATCGGCATAGCGAAAGTTGGGATTGGTTGTCAGCGGCTGGGGGTCTGAACCTAGACTTTGGCGATACAGATGCTGATCGGCAAAATTAGAAAAGTAAATTGTCTGGTCCTGGACTGTAAAGGCGCCACCACCATACTCGTGAACCCGAGTCCGGACATTAAACGGCGCAGGGGTGACATCGGTGATCTGACCCTGTGGGGACCGGTGAACAATCACATTCCGACCTCCCTCCCCTGGGCGCATCTCCAGCCAATAAATCTCTTTGCCCACTGTGGCAACTCCACCCAGGCCAACCATGTCTGAGATAATCAGGTCTGAAGTGATCGGTGATTTCCAAGTGCCGTAGGCTGCTACCTGGGCAGACATATATTTATCCTCTGTGTCTTCTGCTGTAAATCTTAAACCCCGGCTGAGGAAACTTCTGGAGAGATTTTAATTGATCATTTTATCTTGGATAAAAAGTAATCGTGAAATCCATGTCATCCTGGCTAATGGGTCTTAAACAATTTGCGCTGAGCTTATTTGATCGGCGGTTTATGCCCACAGCCCTAAGGGTGGCACTCATCGTTGGCACGATCCTGTTTGCGATCAACCATGGGTCAGCTTTGCTAGCTGGGGAAATGACCCAAGCCCGATGGATCTCGGCCTGCTTAACCTATGGAGTTCCTTGCCTGGTAAGCATCCACGGTCAATTTGTCAGCCGGATCAAGCAGCGCCAAAGGTAGTAACCTTCAAGTCCATAGCGACTCAAGCTTTTCCCTGGGCCTTTGCCGCTTCCGCCTCGTCTTGAGAGAGTATTCTCTTTGCCATTCGGGTTGTGTAAATCACCAGACCAATGGTGACAGCCAAGCCAATTACTTGCAGAATGATACCGCCAGGATTTCGTTCTGGATCAGTTAGGTTAGCGCCAAAAGCACCGACATAGACATACAACCCAATCACCGGGATCATTCCCAACCAGGAGAAAAATAAGTACTGCCAGAAATTAACCTTAGTGAGGCTAAAGCCATAGTTCAAAACGCTAGAAGGCAAAACCGGTGAAAGTCTGGTTAACAAAACAACTTTCCAGCCTTTTTTAGCTAGGGCTTTGTCGAGTTGGACAAACCGCGAGTCCTTAGAAATGATTTTTTTAATCTGACTGCG
>JBGTDP010000240.1:0-5616 GCA_041748255.1 Thermosynechococcaceae cyanobacterium
TAGCCTAAATTCTTAACGACTTTGCTGGCACTTTCAGAGGCAACTACCGGGATTTTATGGTCTAGTTGCGCCAGCGTCGGCCTGTGGGCATGGTCTTCAAGCCCTTGGGAGAGCAAAATCAGATCAATATTCTCCGGTAAAACCTCTATAGGGCGCGATCGCGTCCCCTGAAATAGCCAGGTCTGACCACCAAATTCTAGAGATCCGACCAGCCAGGGATCAATCAGAATTCGTTGCTGCTGCCATTCCAACAGCCAGCTATTGGCTCCAAACCAGGTCAGACGCATAAACAGCTTGGAATCAACTTAACTACAACATCCAAGCCAAGCAACAACCCAGGAGCCAGTTGGCTTTATTTTCGACATCCTGAGGGCAGTTAATGACTTGGTAAAACAGGATAGAAAAAAGTTAAGGCTTTGCTAGATCATCCGCACAAAGCCTATCACTAGAGTACATTCCTAGGTATTCTCGCCAATCACGTGAGTGGCAAAAGGCATTTCAACCCCGGGTAGCATCCCCTCTTCTTCATCTTCTTCTTCTCCCCCAGCCTCGCATCCAGCCGCAAGAGCTAAAAAGACTAAAGACATCGCAGTCCAACGAAGCAGTTTTTTTGAACTAAATTCAATCACTGTTGGGTCCCTCTTAGAATTGCTGCATTTTAGAATTATGGCACTATATTTTGGCAGTAGCCCTGATCATCTCCTAGCGGAGCAAGAAGTTCTTCTGTCAGAGGTGGGAGTCAATTCACCAAATCTATGGCCCTGCACCTGAAAAATTCAAAACGGTGTCATCCCAATATTCAGGAGAAGGATGACCTTGAATAAAGTTTGGTTACACGGAGATACCGTCCCTTATTGGGCAATCGGGCTGCCGTGGTGGTGAATTAAATACCAGCGATCGCCCATGCACTCAAACAGATTTGTGGCCATGGATTGGGCTTGCACGCGCCTGCGACCAACGACCTGGAGCAAATTCTCTCCCAGAACCACATAGGCCAGGTTGTCGTTTTGCTCGATCGCCAAAATCTCTGTTTCAATCTCTAGATAACTGGTGTTGCGGAAAATCTGCTCCCAGGAGGACTGGATATCTTCCCAGCCCTGGAGGACTTTTCGACCTGGGTGAACACAAAGGCTACTGATTCCCTGGGACCAAACAGCCGCCATCGCCTCCAGGTCTTTTTTCTCAAAGGCGCGATAAAACGCCTCGTTGGCCGCCAGGATGGCTTGGCGATCGCTGCTCATTTAGGGAACAGAAGCACTGTGAGCTGCCTTATTGTTAGTCGGTCCTTGACCATTGCGGGGCTGCAGCACCCCATAACCGCCGTGATTACGCTCGTAAATCACATTGATTTCGTCGGTCTCCTGATTGCGGAACATATAAAAGTCATGATCCACCAGCTCTAGTTGCTCCAGAGCCGCTTCGACACTCATCGGTGGCATGGCAAAATACTTGCTGCGCACTACTTGTTGGGGCAGCTCAGGGGTGCGATCTTGAGTTAAATTAGGGGCGACATTCCCGACCACAGATTCCTCAGCCATTGCCATCCCGGTCTTGGGCTGGGCATGGGTTTTACGCTGGCGCTTCTCTTTGTACTTGCGTAGTTGGCGGGCAATCTTATCGGCCACTAAGTCAACGCTGGCATAGAGATTTTCACTGCTTTCTTCAGCTCGAATCACTGACCCATTGGCGTAGATGGTCACTTCTGCTGTTTGTTTGGGGTTAATGCGCGGATTCCGGGCCACGGATAGATGCACATCAATTTCGTTGGCTAAGCTTTGGAAGTGGTTTGCTGCCTTTTCAATCTTTTGATGCACATACTCGCGGATCGGATCAGTAATCTCAATGTTTTTGCCGTGGATAACAAGCTTCATCAGGTGGCCTCCCCTGGACTCCAGTCTTAGCCTCACCGTAGCATTTTGTATTCTGGAAAACATGGGCTTTGAGCTTGTCTTCAACATCTGTTGCATTCTGTGATAATTCTTGATTTTGCGCCATGAATTCCCTGATGATCCACCTTGAATTTGCCAGTGAAACCCAGTAGCAACTCTAATCCACAACGGCAGTGCTGGCTCTATCAGGCAGGCGTGATTCCCTATGCCCAAGCCTGGGGCTGGCAGCAATCGTTGGTTCTAAAGCGCCGGGAAGATCCCAACCTACCGGATGTGCTGCTGCTGCTAGAGCATCCCTCCGTTTATACCCTGGGCCAAGGGGCGAGCTTGGAACATCTCAAATTCCAGCCCCAGGAGAGTTCTGTAGAGCTGCACCGGATTGAACGGGGGGGCGAAGTCACCTACCATGCCCCCGGTCAACTGGTGGGCTATCCCATTTTAAATTTAAATTTCTATCAAAAAGATCTGCACTGGTATTTTCGGCAGTTAGAAGCAGTCCTGATTCAGGTGCTAGAGATTTATGGACTTCCAGCAGAGCGCTTTCCCGGCCTCACCGGCGTCTGGGTTAAGGGCACTAAGGTGGCAGCGATCGGGATTAAAGTCAGCCGCTGGATTACCATGCACGGGTTTGCCTTGAATGTCTGTCCTGACTTGAAGGGCTTTGAGCAGATTGTCCCCTGCGGGATTTCAGATTACCCCGTGGGCAGTTTGGCGCAGTTTATTCCAGGCATTAGCCTAGATCAGGTCCGCCATGATATTAGGCAGTCCTTTGCCCAGGTGTTTCAAGTTCAACTCCTGCCCCAAAACCTCCCCATTGCTGCAAAGCGGCAGGGAGTTTGAGAGAATACAGATCACCCTCCTCATTGTGTGACTAGGACCCCCCCCATGCCAGATAATCGCCGCAGCCAAGTCGTTACCCAAGGGGTTCAGCGCACCCCTAACCGCGCCATGCTCCGGGCCGTAGGATTTGGCGATGCTGATTTTACCAAGCCAATTGTCGGGTTAGCCAACGGCTACAGTACGATTACCCCCTGCAACATGGGCTTAAACGATCTGGCTAAACGGGCAGAGGCGGGGCTTAAAACCGCCGGGACGATGCCGCAAATGTTTGGCACGATCACGGTTAGCGATGGAATTTCCATGGGCACGGAAGGGATGAAATATTCCCTGGTCTCCCGAGAAGTAATTGCCGATGCGATTGAAACGGCCTGTTGTGCCCAGAGTATGGACGGGGTGCTGGCGATCGGCGGCTGTGACAAGAATATGCCAGGGGCGATGATTGCGATCGCCCGGATGAACATCCCAGCAATTTTTGTCTATGGGGGCACCATTAAACCCGGTCACTACAATGGCCAAGATCTAACCGTGGTCAGTGCCTTTGAAGCTGTGGGTAAATTTAGCGCCGGTAAGATTGAGCAAACAGAACTCACAGAGGTGGAGCGCCGCGCCTGCCCAGGGGCGGGCTCCTGCGGTGGCATGTACACCGCCAACACTATGTCTTCGGCCTTTGAAGCCATGGGCATCAGCCTGATGTACTCCTCCACCATGGCCGCCGAGGATGCCGAAAAAGCCGAGAGCACCGAGAAATCAGCCTTTGTCCTGGCGGATGCGATTCGCGCCCAGCGCCTCCCCAGTCAGATTCTCACCCGCAAAGCCTTTGAGAATGCGATCGCCGTGATTATGGCTGTGGGTGGCTCCACCAACTCGGTCCTGCATCTGCTGGCGATCGCCCATGCCGCGGGGATAGAACTGCGGTTGGAAGATTTTGAAACCATCCGGGCTAAGGTGCCGGTCCTGTGTGACCTCAAGCCCTCCGGTCGCTACGTAGCTACGGATCTGCATCAAGCTGGGGGAATTCCCCAGGTGATGAAAATACTCTTGGCCCACAATCTGCTCCATGGGGAAGCCCTGACGATTACCGGCCAAACCATTGCCGAACTGCTGGCAGAGGTTCCCGATCAACCGCGATCGGACCAGGATGTAATCCGACCCTGGGATCATCCAATCTATCCCCAAGGCCACCTGGGAATTCTCCGAGGAAATCTAGCCCCGGAAGGGTCGGTGGCCAAACTGACTGGGATCAAGAACCGACAAATCACCGGCCCAGCGCGGGTGTTTGAATCAGAGGAAGCCTGCCTCCAGGCAATTCTCGCTAACCAGATTCAGCCGGGGGATATCCTGGTGATTCGCTACGAAGGCCCTAAGGGCGGACCGGGAATGCGGGAGATGCTCGCCCCCACTTCAGCAATTATTGGTGCCGGGTTGGGCGATTCTGTGGGCCTGATTACCGATGGTCGCTTCTCCGGAGGCACCTACGGGATGGTTGTCGGTCACGTTGCCCCGGAAGCAGCGGTTGGCGGAACTATTGCCTTGATTCAAGAAGGGGACTCGATCACGATCGATGCCGATGCCCGGTTACTAGAACTGAATGTTCCAGAGCCAGAACTGCAACAGCGTCGCGCTGCCTGGACTCCTCCCCAGCCCCGCTATACAAAGGGCGTCTTGGCAAAGTATGCAAAGCTGGTTTCCTCCAGCAGTGTTGGAGCGGTGACAGACCTGGATTTGAGTTAAAGCTAGCGCCCTTCATTGAGTCCAAAAGCTAAAATTGGGTCACAAGCTTTTTACAAGGAGAACCGCTGTGGCGAAAATCACCCTTGAAGTTCCCGAGGAACTCTCGGCACAACTTGCCCAAGTGGGGGACCGGCTGCCAGAGCTACTGGCACTAAGTCTGCAGCAGCCAGCCCCAACAGCGCATGTCTATCGCCATATTCTCAATTTTTTAGCCAGTAATCCGACGCCTGAGACGATTGCTAAATTTGCTCCCACACCGGAAATGCAAGCCCGTTTAGGAACCTTGCTGACCCGCAGCCAGGCCAGCGAGCTGACTCCGGCAGAACAAGCTGAGCTAGAGGAATACGAGCGCATTGAGCACCTGGTGATTATGATCAAGGCGGGAAATTTAGCTTATCTAAATCGGACGGTGTGAGTACAGCTATATCCCCGCAGCACTCCGCCGCTTAGTTGAAGAACGATCAAACTATCAGTGTGAGTATTGTTTATTGCCAGCGGGGGTGGCTTTCTTTGCCCACGAAGTGGATCATGTTGTTGCCCAAAAGCATGGAGGGCAAACCCAGGCAGATAATTTAGCCTTTACCTGCTGGCGTTGCAACCGACATAAAGGAACCGATCTAGGCTCGTTTGATTTCCAAACTGGCAATTTTAGTTTTTTGTTTAATCCCCGCACACAAGCTTGGACCGAGAATTTTAGGCTCAAAGCTTTTCAGGTTATCGGTTTAACCCCGGAAGGACGGACGACAGTCAACTTACTCCAGCTCAATAGTCAAGAACGATTCGCTGAGCGTGAGCGGCTCTCGAAAGCCACCTCTCAGGAAATGGGTGAGTCCAAATAACGGAACCTATGCAACCTTTTGAAACTTAATATCCAAACTATGAGTTATTTTCGGCCCAATATTGACGCCATGTCTGGCTATCAGCCAGGGGAGCAGCCAGGTGCAGCAGCAAAAGTTATTAAGCTGAACACCAATGAGAATCCCTATCCGCCATCTCCTCAGGCTCTAGAAGTTCTGCAGGAAATGGAGGGGGAACTGCTGCGCCGCTATCCTGACCCAATGGCAACGGCCTTTCGGCAAGCCGCAGGGGAAGCATTAGGTGTCTCCCCTGATTGGATTTTGGTCGGCAATGGCAGTGATGATCTGCTGACAATGGT
>JBGTDP010000241.1:0-2776 GCA_041748255.1 Thermosynechococcaceae cyanobacterium
AATTAAATTTCACAGCATAAAGGAGTTTTGTGGCTCTCTCAGCAACTGCGATGATTCCTGACCCCGCCTCTGAGTCTGTTCAAGCCCTGACCCAAATTGTTGGACCGGCTGGAATTATCGCCTATCAAGACCTAGAACCCCGTCAACGCCAGCAGCTAGCTCAAGCCGTGCATCCTGACACCCAGGTTAAATGTGTTGTTTACCCTGAAACTCAATCAGCCTTGTCAGAGGTGGTTCGCTGCGCCTATCAACATCAATGGCGGCTCTTGCCCTGTGGCCGGGGCACAAAATTAAGCTGGGGGGGACTCCCTCAAGGCATTAGCTTGGTGGTGAGCACCAAGCGGCTAAATCATTTAATTGACCATGCTGCTGGAGATCTAACCGTTACCGTAGAAGCAGGCATGCCCTTTGCCCAGTTGCAGACAATGCTGGCAAAGACAAATCAGTTTTGGGCGATTGATCCGGCCTATTGTGCTCAGGCCACCGTCGGTGGAATTGTAGCAACCGCCGATGCTGGGTCTCTACGGCAGCGTTACGGAGGAGTTCGGGATATGTGCCTGGGGGTTTCCTTTGTGCGCGCGGATGGCGAAATCGTCAAGGCCGGGGGACGGGTGGTGAAGAATGTTGCTGGCTATGACCTGATGAAACTGCTGACCGGCTCTTTTGGCACCCTAGGACTCCTTTCAGAAGTTACCCTGCGACTTTATCCCTTGCCCCCAGCTTCAAGGAGTGTCTTGTTGGCAGGTTCTGATGATTTAATTTCGGAAGTAACTGCAACCCTGCTCAAGTCCACCTTGACCCCAACAGCGATTGATTTGCTCTCTGGCCAATTGCTCTCTAGACTTGAATTCGCTGGTGAGATTGGCTTGATTGCTCGGTTTCAAAGCCTCCCAGAAAGTGTAGACCAGCAAGCAACTCGGCTTTTAGAGATGGCTGAAACGCTAGGCTTGCAGGCAACTTTACTTTCTGAAACTGAGGAACCCGTTTGGGGGCAGATTCAAAATTTAATCTGGCAAACTGAGGCTTCCCAATCTCAAGTTGTTTGTAAACTGGGCGTTCTCCCTGCTGCAGCGGTTGCAACCTTGACCCAGCTAGAGGCTGTGCAAGGGCAGGTTGCCTGTGTCGGCATGATTCATGCAGGTAGCGGCCTAGGAGTTGTGCAGATCAAAGGCGATCCTCAGGACTTGCCCCAGGCAGTTTTAGCGGTGCGATCGCTGTGTGAGCAAGCTAGCCCCGGAGGATTCCTCAGTATTTTGGAAGCACCCGTGGCCCTGAAGAAACAACTGGATGTATGGGGTTACAGAGGCAATGCGCTAGGGTTAATGCAGACCCTCAAACAGCAGTTTGACCCCCATCAACTTTTTAGTCCCCATCGGTTTATAGGTGGAATTTGATGCAGACCGATCCAAAAACATTTATTAACGCCACGCCAGGATTTGATCCCGATCACCCCCCTGACCCCAAACTAATTGATGCTTGCGTTCACTGCGGGTTTTGTCTCTCCACCTGTCCCAGTTATCGCGTGATTGGCAAAGAAACCGACTCCCCCAGGGGCCGAATCTACTTGATGGATCAAATTAATCAGCAAGAAATTCCCCTCTCCCCAATCACAGCCGGTCACTTTGATACCTGTTTGGGGTGCCTAGCCTGTGTGACTGCCTGTCCCTCTGGGGTGGAGTACGATAAGCTGATTGCTGCCACCCGGCCTCAGGTTGAGCGCAATCACTCCCGTTCCCTGCCAGAGAAACTGCTGCGGCTATTTATCTTCTCAACCTTTCCCTATCCTAATCGGCTGCGAGTGCTGCTGGTCCCTCTGCTGATTTATCAAAAACTGGGCCTGCAGAAACTAGTGCGTAGAACGGGATTGCTCCAGCGCCTGCTTCCTCAACCCCTGGTGGCAATGGAATCGGTGTTGCCAGAGGTGTCGCCCAAAGCCTTTCGTGATCTCTTACCAGCCGTGATTCCGGCCCAGGGACCCAAACGCTATCGGGTCGGGATGATTCTCGGATGTGTGCAGCGGTTGTTTCTGCCGGAGGTGAATGAGGCAACGGTCAGGGTGTTAACTGCAAATGGGTGTGAAGTCGTCACCCCTAAACCCCAGGGCTGTTGTGCGGCGCTTTCCCACCATCAGGGTCAGGAAGAACAAGCCCGCAGCCTGGCACGGCAAATGATTGATAGCTTTGCTGACACTGAAGTCGATGCGGTGCTAATCAACGCCTCCGGTTGCGGTCATACCCTTAAAGAGTATGGTCGATTGCTAAAAGATGACCCGGTGTACTGGGAAAAAGCCCAAGCCTTCAGCCGCAAAGTTCAAGATGTGCAGGAGTTTCTTGACGGGGTGGGCTTAACGGCAAAACTCTTCCCGCTGCAGGCAGAGCCATTATCCCTGGTTTACCAGGATGCTTGCCATATGTTGCATGGCCAAAAAATTAGCCTTCAGCCCCGTCACTTACTCAAACAAATTCCAGGGGTGCAACTACGAGAACCCGTTGATGCTGCCCTTTGTTGCGGCAGTGCTGGAGTTTACAACATTCTGCAACCCGAGGTGGGAGATCAACTCGGCCAGCAGAAGGTTACAAACCTGGTGAATACAGGTGCCAGTTTAATTGCCTCAGCCAATGTTGGCTGTATAACGCAGATTCGCAAACATCTGCAGCTTCAAGGGCAGACGATCCGGTTGCTGCACCCGATGCAACTGCTGGATTACTCAATCCGCAACCTTCAACTGCCAACCCCTCCGGCTTAAAGCCTCAAGCGATCTAGCTGTTGTTTTCCT
>JBGTDP010000242.1:0-5745 GCA_041748255.1 Thermosynechococcaceae cyanobacterium
TTATTTTGCGCAAGACCCGTTTGCTAACTGATCTATGACCATGACTCAGGTGTTTAACCGCCGTAATGGCTACAAATGCGTCCTCCAGGGCAGTGAAGAAGACTGTGGTGCTGCTTGCCTGGCTTCTATTTCTAAGTACTATGGCCAGCTTCTCAGTCTGACCCGCAGCCGGGAGGCTGTGGGCACGGGGCAGCTTGGAACCACCCTGCTAGGGTTGAAGCGAGGGTCTGAGACCCTGGGGTTCAATGCTCGCTCTGTTAAAGCCTCCCAAGAAGTGATCAATCGGCTCAAGGAAGTTCCCTTGCCAGCGGTGATTCACTGGCAGGGTTATCACTGGGTCGTGTTATACGGCAAGCGGGGCAAGAAGTATGTAATCGCCGACCCGGCAGTGGGCATTCGCCATCTCAACCACCAGGAACTGATGGCAGGTTGGAATGGAATCATGCTGCTGCTGGAGCCCGATCCGGGCCGATTTTTTGACCAAGACCAAGAAGAAGTCAGTGGTTTTGGACGCTTTTTGAAACGGGTTTGGCCCTTTAGGGGTCTGCTGGGAGAGGCATTGTTAATCAACGTTGTCTTAGGGCTTCTAGCCTTGGGAAACCCAATCTTAATCCAGCTGTTAACCGACGATGTGCTGGTACGGCAGGATACCCAGTTGCTGACGGTGGTGGTCACGGCTGTGGTCTTGATGACCCTGTTTAGCAGTACTCTGCGCCTGCTGCAATCAACGATGATTGCTCATTTTGGCCAGCGGTTGCAGTTGGGCTTAGTTTTGGAGTTTGGTCGCAAGCTGTTGCAACTGCCCTTGACCTACTACGAAACCCGCCGCAGCGGTGAAATTACCAGTCGCCTGCGAGATATTAATGAAATCAATCAGTTAGTCTCCCAGGTGGTGGCAACGCTGCCCAGCCAGTTTTTTGTGGCCGTGGTCTCTTTTTGCTTCATGCTCTTCTATAGCTGGAAGCTCACGATCGCAGTGATGATCATTGCCATGATTATGGCGATCTCCACTCTGCCCTTCTTGCCAGTTCTGCGCCGAAAGACCCGCAATCTCCTAGTTCTAGGTTCGGAAAATCAAGGGGTTTTAGTCGAAACCTTTAAAGGAGCCCTGGTGCTCAAATCTACCAGTGCCGCCCCCCAGTTTTGGGAAGAGTTCCAGAGCCGCTTTGGTCGTCTGGCCAATGTTACCTTCAGCACGATCCAAATTGGCATTGTCACCGGCACCTTCTCCCAGTTCATCAGCAGCATTGGCGGCATCAGCTTGCTGGGGTTTGGCAGCTTGCTGGTGATAGGCAAGGAAATCAGTATCGGCCAACTGCTCGCCTTTAATGCCCTGCAAGCAAATGTCTTGGTTTTCATCAGCTCCGTCATTAGCCTGGTGGATGAATATTTTCGCGCCCAAACCGCCATCAGTCGTTTGGTGGAAGTGATTGATGCCACCCCGGAAGTAATCGGGGATGCTCAAAAGCCTTCTGAATTTAAGATTGCCGGAGATGCGGATATCTGCTGTAGCAATCTCAACTTTCACCATGCGGGTCGAGTGGACCTGTTAGAAGACTTTTCCCTCACCCTTCCCGGCGGTAAGGTGATTGCCCTCATTGGCAAGTCCGGCTGCGGCAAAAGCACCCTGGCCAAGCTGATTGCCAGCCTGTATCACTCCCAGTCCGGGAACATTCGCATCGGTCTTTATAACCTCCAGGATCTGGCCCTAGACTGTTTGCGCCAACAGGTGGTCTACGTGCCCCAGGAACCCCACTTCTGGAGCCGCTCGATTCTAGAAAACTTCCGTTTGGGAACCCCCCATATTTCCTTTGAGCAGATTGTCAAAGCCTGTCAGATTGCCGATGCCGATGGCTTTATCAGCCAACTCCCCAGTAAATATCAAACCGTTCTAGGAGAATTTGGCGCTAACCTCTCCGGCGGGCAGCGACAGCGATTGGCGATCGCCCGGGCAATTGTCACCGATCCCCCGATTCTGATCCTGGACGAATCCACCGGTGGTCTTGATCCGGTCAGCGAGTCCCAGGTTCTAGAACGGTTATTAAGCCACCGTCAAGGTAAGACAACCATTATGATCACCCACCGTCCCAGTGTGATTAATTGCTCAGATTGGGTCGTGCTTTTAGAACAGGGCAAATTAAAGTGCCAGGGAGCTTTGTCAGCGTTGCGCTCCGTCCCTGGAGACCATTTAAAGTTTTTATCCCCTTAAAAATGAGGACTTAACGATGTTTGACGATTTTGACAAAAATCAACTGCCATCCGATCTTCTGATAGAGCTATCAGACCAAGACCAGGAAACCCTGACTGGTGGATGTGGATTCGGTGGGTTCAACTACTTCTTCTTTCAGCAAACTGATATAGATACTTTTGCTAATCAAGACATCAGTGTCTCCGGCGGTCAGAGTGGTGGTAGCGGCTCTTCCTCCTCTAATACCGGCTACCGTCTCTCTCAAACTACCCTGGCCTTTGGATCATTTTCCCCTGGACGCAGCTCTGGTCTTGGTTCCTCCGCTTGGCGCTGGGGCTCCTCCATGTGGGGGCCCGTTCTAAGACCAAGCTGGGCTGATGGCTAGTCTTTTTTAGGGTCGTGGAGGCGGCCCACTGACTAAGACAAACCCTCTGGTCTTGTTAGAAACCGAATCAACTGTATCCATGGCTCGCCAAAGGTCTGTAGCTTTTACCCACACCGGCGGGTACTTGTAACGAGACACATCCAAAATTAAAAAGCGATCGGTTTGCTGATTGTAGGCGGCCAGGGGAGAAATATGTCCGCCTTTCTCCTGGCCAATAGCGCGACGCAAATAATTCACAATCACGAAGTTCTGCGGTTGCCGCAAATTATTGATCATCAAAGTGCGGAACTGACTCAGGCTTAAATCCCCGGCATGGTAGGCTTTGGCTTCAGCGCCGTGGCTGGCTAGAAGCTGTCCGAGTTGATCCAGGGTTAATCCCTCCCGGGAGACCACCTCAGAGGTAATTACCTTTTGCGTCTTGGCAGTAAAGAAATTGTCTTGGGTAAAGACTCGATAGGGAGAAAATTCAGGGGCAACGGGCGCTGGAATCTTTAAGGCATTGAGGGCCATGACGCTGCTGGCAACCCCACAGTAAGCCTGATTCTTTTGAGTTACAAACTGAATACTCAGGGGCCAGTAATCAGATTGAGCTGTGCTTTTGAGCAGTAGCTGCTCTCCTTCAACCGAGGCCAGCGGCAGCAGATTTCGGGGCAGCGATAGGGTTTGGGCAACGGTGCTAGTAGCCAGCCCGAAACCTAGAGCCATGATTTGCAGGGGAAATCCTACAATCTGAAAGACCCGAACCCATCCCATACTGTCGTCCCCAATCAGTCAGATTATTATAAAGCCGATCACTGGAAACTTACCTTTATTGCACAGCCGCTAATGAAGCCAAAGGCTCAGGAATTGCCTGGGAAGGGGCTTGAAATTCTCCCATCGCCACATACTCTAGGCGCAGTTTCAACCATTGCACAAATTGAGAATTAGTAGAAACAATCGCTGCAGCGGGTTGTGGGCACCTGGCCTTGACCTCTGCCATCTCCAGTGCCTCTAAAAAAGCTGGCTGTTTGACCAACCAAAAGTCAATTTCCCGTTCGTTGTCTTGGTAATGCCGCTGGCGTTCTTTAAGAACCTCTTCGGTGGGTTCTTCTTCCAGCATAAAGCCCTGGCTGGCAACAACGTAGTAGTAAGTCTGCATAGCAATTACTCAGGTGTATCAGCCATTCTAGCTAAAGATGTCCCCGTCTCAGAGACCTGAAACCAGAGAGGTTCTCTTTTAAGGGCTTGTTGAAATGTTTATGGATAAGCAAAGCCATAGCCCCAGGGAGAAACCCTAGCGACTGCTGCCGACAATTTCGCTCAGGGTAACTTGCTTTGCCCCTAACCTCTGCTGAAGCTCTGTAAGGATGCGGCGCACCATCCAGGGACCCTCGTAGATCCAACCAGTGTAAACCTGCAGGAGGCTAGCCCCAGCCGTGAGTTTCTCCCAGGCATCTTGGGCCGTAAAAATCCCTCCCACCCCGATAATCGGGAGCTGTCCCTGGGTCTGCTGATAGATAAACCGAATCACTGCCGTCGATCGCTCCTTTAAAGGAGCCCCACTCAGACCGCCAGATTCGGTGTGCACAGAGTTTCCCGTGGCTTTAATCTTGTCAGTCTTGAGTCCTGACCGACCAATGGTGGTATTTGTGGCTATAATCCCGGCTAGATTTTGATCCTGGGCCAGGGCCAGAATTGCCGAGATTTCCTCCCATTCCAAATCTGGGGCAATTTTAACCAGAAGGGGTTTTCGAGCTTGGTTTTCCTGTTGCAGGGCTGCCAGGATGGGCTGAAGTTGCTGGATAGATTGAAGCGATCTCAGTCCGGGGGTATTGGGGGAGCTGACGTTAACGACAAAATAATCTCCCAGATCTTTGAGTAGTTTGAAGCTGGCCAGATAATCCTCTGCTGCCTGATCTAAAGCAGTCCGCTTAGATTTACCCAAATTAATCCCAATCGGAATTGTGCGGGGGCGTTGTTGGGACTGGGCTAAAGTCTGGGCCATCTGGGCTGCCCCTTGATTGTTAAACCCCATACGGTTAATGGCCGCCTGATCCAGGGGCAAACGGAACAAGCGCGGAGGCGGATTTCCCGGTTGTGGATGCAGGGTAACAGTTCCGACCTCAGTAAACCCGAAGCCAAAACTAGACCAAATCCCAGCGGCAACACCATCCTTGTCAAATCCAGCGGCCAAGCCAATTGGATTAGGAAACTTTAGTCCCCAAAGCGTTTGTTCCAGCTCTGGTGCTGCAAAAGTGCAAGTGTGTCGAAGTTGGTTTTCAAGCCATTGGGCCGGGGGATGATCACCTTCTTGTTCTAGCCAGCGACACAGGGCAATGGTGCGCTTTTGCACCCATTCTGGGTCAGCCTTGAGGCCAGAGAACAAAACCGGACGCAGAAAGGATTGGTAGAGATCCAAGGCTTGACCTGATTAGTTCCTAACCATCTAGTGTGCCTGATTTTCACTCCTAAGCTGCACTGGCAACGGCAACTGTGCCAAGGTTCGGAGCGTAGAGGACGCTGGTAGGGGCTAGGGAAGGGAATTGCTGTCCGAGTTAAATTCATCCAATAGTTGCTGAAAGAGCATTTGTACTCAGGCCAAAGTGTTACAATACATTACAATAAGACTATAAATTTTAAGATTCACCGTGAGATAACAGCCATGAACAGCAGACGTTACGGCTTTGGGCTCCAACGGTTAGCAACGGTTTTGGCAGTAATCATTCTCACCCTGAGTTTGATGGCAGCCTTGACGGGGGTTTTAATTGCCTTTTACTACCAACCCACCTCAGGTGGGGCTTACAACTCAATTGAGCGAATTGCCACAGAAGTTCCCAATGGCTGGTTGATCCAGCGTTTGCACAGCATTGCTGGAAACAGCATCATTGCGGTTGCGTTAGGGCAAATTGTGGTGATGTTTTTGGGGGAGCGATTTCGCCCTAGTTGGCTGACAGCTTGGATTAGTGGAATCTTTTTGACCTTAACCACTATGGCCTTAAGCTGGACCGCGATTAATCTAGATTGGACCCAACTGGGATACTGGCGGTTCAAAATTGAATTGGGAACCATTGAGGCCATTCCAGTCATTGGCCCAACCCTGCGAGAGATCCTGATAGGGGGTGCAGCCATTGGAACCGTTACCATCGAACATCTATACGCCCTGCACAGTTATGTTCTCTCTGTCTTAGCCATC
>JBGTDP010000243.1:0-7933 GCA_041748255.1 Thermosynechococcaceae cyanobacterium
AACTGCTCAACGATTGAAATGTCCTGTTTAGATGCATCAAGGAGGCATTGTTCCCCAACTCTCCAGCATCACTCAAAATTGAGCCTGCTAGCGAGCTGTCATAGCCTGCTAAGGCTGCCCCATTCGGTAGCGGGTCTAAAAGAGATTCCATAGGTTACTTCTGTAATAATTTTTTGCTTTGAGATTAAAATGACTAAAATTAGACCTAATGTTTTTTTAGAAGTAGTTAGCCTGTCCGGGTTAGCGTCCTGGCCTGGCTCATCCCAGGGTTGAAAGTGCGATCGCCGCAATAGCAAAGAACATCCACCTGTGACTAAATTCTTGAAAAGACTCTAATCATGGTTGTCTCAGATCACTGAAGGTAGAACCGAAATAGCTGAGATAGAGGGAAAGTCTTTCGAGGCCCTGAAGCTAAGGTTGAGGGTTCCATCCGTGACTGATATACCCTTAATGGCTCTTTGGATAGCTTTTCGAGGACCACCAGCGGCAGCGGCAATATCGAAGTCCTTCAAGACAGTGGTCCCTTCTGCCACCAGATCAAAAATCCGGCTGCCGACGCCCCCATCGCCTAGATCAGCTTTGACTCCCCAGTACAACTCCGCAAAGTGGAGATTCAGGTCTACCTTTTGGGGACTATTGATCGGAAAGTTGTAGTTCAGCGTTGTTGTCTTGCCACGATAGGTCTGATAAAGGGTGTCGTCGTTGGTATTTGCAATTGCGGGTGGGGGGGTACCGCCATTCTCAGCAACACCATTGGTAAACCCTGAATCTGGAGACCAGGTTTTACCACTCGTGTCTGTATAGGCGGCACTGCTACCAGAATCAATCCGGTATGGCAACGACGACAACGGGGGTGACTCAGGTCTGGCATTCACCAGCAAGTAAACATCATCGTTGTAGTCAAAGTTCTTACCAGTGGACGGGTCAGGGTTGTTGCCTGGGTCTACCGCCGCTACCCAGGTGGTCGTAGTGGCAGCATTACCCACAGGATATAGGCGCCAGTTATGAAGTTGACTGGTGCCGTTTTTACTATCATCTGTCCAGGCACCACCCCGGTTTAAAGCAAAGGCTTTGGTTGGCACGAAGTCTACAGTGCTAGTTGTGGGCGTAGTATTAATACCGCCGACTAAAATCTTCGGCAGGAGTTTTTGATTTTCACCCCCGCTGAGATTATTACTACCCAGAACTTCATTCCCTGTAGGGGAGTCATCGTTGTTCCGACCCGCTAGCTGATAGACTGTCCCACTATTACCTCCACTACCCGGTTTGGCCTCAAAACGAATGCTGTTGTGAGGATTGTCGCTGCGACCACTGTAGACGGCTAGGGGCCAGACCTGCACAGGCTTATTAGTGTCGGCCTGTAGCCAGTAGGGAGAGTAAACCTCATCGCCGAGTGGGGTTTTGCTGCCGCCCAAAATGTTATCCTCTTTACCCACATTAAAAGTAAAGCCAAAGGTGCGGGCTATCTCTGCCAGTGCTGGCTCATTATTACCTTCATAGTTAGCAGAATTAAGTCCTGCCAGGTTGACGGTTACCTTTGACTGATCGGGGTCATTACTGGTAATGACCAGCGAGTCGTACTGCTCCCCATTTTTGGTATGCGTTGGCAAGTCGTTGCTATTCAAGCTGGCAAACTTGTCTACCCCTTTAGGGGCAAATCGAACATTGAGATCATAGGATCCACCCGCTGCCAGGGTAAAAGGCAGGGTTGGAGCGTTGACTAGCTCAAAGTCAGCCTCCGCTGCAGCCTCCCCATTACCGAAGCTCAGCCCTGTAATCGTCAAGTTTTCAGAGCCTGTATTACTAATCATCAGGGTTTTTGGAGGACGCCTTTCCTCATTGACCGTACTAAAGACCATCCGGTTCTGCACAATTGCCGAGTCAGGCGTCTTGATCTGAATATTTCCACCCCCTGAAGATACGTTGGCACTTGAGATATCGACGTAGTTGATTTTGCTATTAGTGCCACCGATCGCATCAATGGTTAGCTTGCCATCGGCAACATTGACCTGAAGATTGGCTTGTTTGAAGGGTTGGCCAGAGCTGGGCTGGAAGAGACTAATGGCATTGATGCCTTCAACATTAATCCTGTGCTTGCTATCGAAGTAGGCGGGGTCACCAACGCTAAGGGCGACATCGTACTTGCCATTGGGCAGGGCGTACTCCCAGGCAGCAGGGATTTTCACTGCACTGGGGTTGGATGCATTGTTGTCCTGCATCTGGATCAGGGTATCCAACCGTTGGTCTGCTACCCGGTTGCGATCGCGAACATTGGGGCCAACATCCAGCGGCACATGAGCAGCACTACTGAGGCTGTCTTGTCGGACCCAGCCAAAGCCACGGGTGCTATCGTAAGCTGCTCCGGTATCAGCGGTATATCCACTGGGTACAGATGATCCTGATGGCTGAAAGTTAATCTTGGCACTACCCCCCACCAGTTGAGCCGCTGCTGCGATTCCCAATAAAGGATCTGCTGATGTATTTGTCCGGGGTGTCCCGGCCTCAACTAGCGTCTGAGGCGTACGTGACGTAGAGATTAAAGACGGGGTGAGCGGGCTTGATTGATTGTAAGCATCCTGAGGATAAGAATACCCCTGCCCGTTGCTGGGATTAGATTCTATGCCTGCATCAAGGCTGACTGCTGTAAAAGATCCTTTTCCAGAGGTTTGAAACGCCTGTAGCAAACTTGCCAGACTGGCATTAGTGTCTAAACCCGAAGCACTCTCCCAAAGTGACTCAGAGAGGGTATCTGTTCCCACAGAAACCGCTCCACTCGGTGGAGCCCCCCCAAGCAGATTTTCCATATTTAATTACACTTAGAAATAAAAGATTATCTAAATAACTTAGATGTAAATGTTTATATCAGAAATCAGAATGATTAGATCAGAATTTAAAAGTTAATTTTCAATATTTCAACAAAATTTAATTAATTTAGGAGAAAGATAAACAGGTTTGGTGGCAAAGGACCTAGCGCAGAGTGTTAGGGTTTATTAACAAAGCTAAGCAAACTTGTTAAGAGATAATTAATTTAATAACGTGAGTTTTGGATCAGCAGAGGTGCAGCAGATAAAGTTGAAAGCACCTTATTTTCGACTCATCCAACCACCCCATACTTGGTCTAGAACCCCTGTTCGGCAATATCATTCATGCAGAGTGCTACGCATTAGGTCACTTAAGAAAGACCAAAATGATTAGCCTATACTAATGCGAAGTTTTAAGCATAAATAGCTCAATACCATTCAGGCGTCGAGTTGCCTGGACCTGAGGAAGGCCATCTCCGAAAAGGGTGATAATTTAGGGTGGAGTTAAAGAAGGGAAGGCTAGAATCAGGGCGAACGAGGGGAATTGAACCCCCGATGGTGGAACCACAATCCACTGCCTTAACCACTTGGCCACGCTCGCCATGAATTATTGACTATAGCATTTCGTGTAGACCTGACTCAGCCTAGACTGATTTAAAGTTTATCCTACCTCAGCCGGGGCCAGAAGTTGAAAAATTTTCTCGGGGGTTAGCTGCTCAACGTTATTGAGGACCACGGCTGCTCCTGAGTCTTGTAGCTGGCTAGCGTAGGAACTTCGATTTTGAACGTGAGGGGGAATGACCCCAACCCCGATCCACACTCGCTGAGGCTGCAGCATTCGAGCTTGCTGAACCGTTTGTAGATCTGCCACCGTGTCGCCCACATAAATCACCGGGATCTCAGCGACTTCTCCTGCCCCAAGCTGGCGAGCGGTTTCAATCAAGCCTGTGGGATCAGGTTTTCCGGGAGCATCTTCCATCGCCACTAAAATCGGTTGTTGCAGTCCCAGGCGCTTTTCCAGGACAAATGTGGCAGAGCCCCGGGTGGCGCCACTAAAAAATCCCCAAGAGATTTCGGCCTGGGCCAGATCTGCTAAATAGTCAGAGCTTAACAGCAGGGGCTCATCCTGGATGTAACCGGTCCAGTTTTTGCCCCGGTAGCGATCTTGAAAGAAGTCCACCAGGGCTTGATAGTCTAGGGCTACGGTTGCCCGTGATTCACCCTGGGCTTCAAAAAAGCGGTAAATCAGCTCTTGGGAAGCCTCCCAGTCATTGTTCCAGCGTCCTTCGGCTTTGAGCACATCGACTTCTGCTAGGGTCGGTCGATAGGCTTGTTTTGTATAGTGCTCAACGGTATCTGCCAGGGCCCGCAGATAGGAGTCGGCAACATCTCGAACTACACCATCAATATCAAAAATCGCGATCGCCCTCAGCTGCTGCTCCGAAGGTAGCGGGTCCGGAGTTGAAGGGGTTATCTCTTGTGTCATAGCTTTTGTAATCTTAGGGGCAAAGGCAATTTTAGGGCCAGAATAATCCCCAATACTCTTTCCTGTCCCGCTCTGAATGCGGTAAGATCAGAAACTGGAAATTAATCATGAAAGCATCTGACACTGCTTTGGAGGTCTGTTTGTCGAATTTTATTCTAAAGGTTCTCTGGTTAGATGAGAACGTAGCCCTGGCAGTCGATCAAGTTGTCGGAAAGGGGACTAGCCCGTTGACATCTTACTTTTTCTGGCCCCGCAATGACGCCTGGGAAGATCTCAAGGCTGAAATGGAAAAGAAACACTGGATTGCAGAAGTTGACCGAATTGAGTTACTCAACAAAGCAACTGAAGTGATCAACTACTGGCAAGAGCAGGGCAAAAGACGCCCCTTGTCCGAAGCTCAGGCAAGGTTTCCTGAGGTCACCTTTACGGGAACCACCTAAACAGACATCTCCCTCAGAAGATTGTGACGTTTCTGCAGCAATTGGCGTTCAGAGGTTACAAGTGAAGCTTTACTGGGAGGATCGATGCTCAGGTGATGAAGGGGATTGAGGAGAGAGCGCGTTTTGCGACTCAGAGGTCGTTTTGGGGTTAGTCGGGGCTGCGCCCCTAGAATTTTTATCCTCTGGGAAGACGGCAGGATTATCCTCAGTCCCATTCACCTGAGGCAGTAGATGAATCTGAATATGGATCAGCCGAGGGCCTTCCGCAGCCGTGATTGTGAATTCTAGATTTTCATAGTGAAACACTTCTCCTGGGGTGGGAATCTTCTGCAACTGATATAGAACGAACCCGCCCAAGGTTTGATAGTCATCCACTAGAGGCAGGTTGAGATTGAGCTGATCGTTGACTTCTTCTAGGTCTGTTTGAGCCTGAACCAGAAAAGTGTGCTGATCCACCTTGCGAACCGCCGGCTCTGAAGCACTTGTTGGTTCGTGGGTTTGTCCAATAATCTCAGCGGTTAGATCCTTGAGGGTGACCAAACCAGCCGTGCCCCCAAACTCATCTACGACGATTACCATCCCCAAACTGCGCTTTTGCATAAACGGCAGTAATTCCCCCAATTGGGTGCTCTCAGGAATAAACCGGGCTGCTTGAATCCAGGGTTTGATCGAATCAAGGGGCGCGAGCTTGCCTTCCGCCAAAGGTTTTGCCAATTCCTTGAAGTAAATAATCCCGCGAATGTCATCTAGGGACTCCCCAATCACCGGAAAGCGGGAGTGGCCAGAGGCAGCAACTTTGTTGACCAGAGCTTGAAAGGCGGCATCATCCGAAACTGAATCAATCCGAGTTCGGGGAACCATCACCTCGCCGGCTGTGACTTCTCCAAACTCAAACACATTCGTGAGCAGTTCCCGCTCATCTGCTTCTAGGCCGCTAGACTCGGTTGAGGTGGCAATAATCATTTGCAGCTCCTCAGGGGTAACTTGGTTGTACCAGCCCAAACCAGCAGATTGAATTCCCCCCAAGCGAAGCAGCCAGCGGGTTGATTGATTTAACACCCAAATAAAGGGATTAAATAGACGACCAATGGCAAGACTGGGGGGGCCGAGTAATCGAGCCAGCTTTTCTGAATAGAGCAGGGCCACAGATTTAGGACAGAGCTCTCCTAAAACAATCTGTAGGTAAGCGATCGCCATAAAAGCAATCGGGATCGCCAGGGTATGGGCAAACACATTCGGCACGCTACTGGGCAGGGGCCACTGCTGCATCCAGGTGGCCACCAGCGCTGCCATAGTATTCTCACCAATCCAGCCCAGGGCCAGACTAGAGAGGGTAATCCCCAGTTGGGTGGTTGAGAGCAGACGATCAATGCCGTGCTGCAGATCTTGGACACTTTTGGCTTGCAGATCCCCTTCTTTAACCAGTTGGTTGATCCGCGATCGCCGGACTGAGACCACTGAGAACTCAGCCGTGACAAAAAAAGCATTAATCGCAATCAAGCAAAACAGCGACAGGACTCGTAACCCTATTTCCGGTCCACTGAGGCTGCCCACGGTGACTGCCAGGGCGGTCATGTTTGCCACTGCAATATTAAAGAACGGGGAAATCATACACCTAGTATGGCTAATCCTACGCAGTTAAAATGCGCAGTAGAATTGCCCTAGCAGCCTCATGAGTTTTTTACTGGAATATCGGGCACTTTTAGCTGCAGTTCTTGATTAGGATAATCCGTCAAGGTCAAAGACAGTTTCTGGGCTTTCTCAAGGGAAGCAATTGGGATGTTAATACTTCCCTGAGAAAACTTGCCATCGGCGGCCAAGCGGGTGGGTAGCCCCTTGGTGATTGCCGTTAATGGCTGGCCCTGATCATCGGTGATATCTAGAAACGTATAGAGAAACTGCACCGGCTCCGGACCGTCATTTTTCATCGCAACCTCCAACGAAAGCACCCCACTGGCTTTTTTGACTGAGCGGATCTCTAAGGTCACCCCTTGATCTTGCGCACTGATTGGAAAGGGTTTGTCCTTAGATTTTGGCTTATCCTGCTGCTTTTGCTGGGAATCATTCTTTTTGCTATCCGCTTTAGCAGGACCGTTGATCCGGGCTTGAACATTTTTGAGAATCTCTGTTTCCTTTAGAAAGCCAGACCCTTGCCGGGAGGAACTATCGCCGCTGACAGCGCCCCCTAAAATTGGGCTAATTGCAGGTTGAGTCACACCTTTTAAGGCTTTGCGTCCAAAGGTATACCCCCAGGCACCAGTGACAATGCCAGTTACCAGCATTCCTGCTAATAAAGTTAATGTGAGGGCGAAGGTTGAGTTGAGCTTCATCTTGCTCTTAGAATGGGAAGTCACAGTTTGAACTTAGGATAGCTTTGGAATTGATCTGTTTTGGGTTGGGCCTTGAAATTCGGGAGTCAATTATAGATAACATATACTAGCACTAGGAAAAGGAATAAGCTTCTCTACCGGGAATAGCCCCCAAGACCGTAAATAGGGTCTCGTCGAACGAGAACAACCAGGGTTGGCCGAGCGGTTTAGGCAGCGAGCTCATAATTCGCCTCAGGCAGGTTCAACTCCTGCACCCTGGATTTTTTAACTAGCTTTTTAGAGCCTGCATTATGGGGTGGGTTCAATGATCAGTTCCTGCCTTTCTACTTGAGTCTCTAGCAAAGAAGCGGTATAGGGGTTTGCCAGATCTCGGGTGCGGATAATTGGGCTATCCTGGGCCTGCTGCTGCTGCAAGTCTCGATAAAGGGCTTCTAGTCGCTGGGCGTCTTGATTGAGTTTAGCTTCGTTGTAGTCAATGCCAAATAAAAAGCGGGCATCTCCCTCCAAGGATTGGTCTCGAAAGTAAGTGCCCTGGGAAACTGCTTGCTCAATGGCCTGAGGAATTGTCGGAGTTCCCAATTGATTATTAGAGCGGACAGCCTGGGCACAGGCATTAAAGCCAATCAAACCCGATGATCCTAATAGTGCTCCCCCCAGGAGTAAACGTCTTAATCTTACACCCATGCTTAGATTACCTTGCTGTTTAGCTCGCTTCTAGCTTAGCGCTCAATCAACCAGCGTCAATGGTATGTTAACTATTGAATGTAGCCTTAATGCATTGATGAGTAAGCAAATCCAAGCAGGAATTTTAACCCCTCAAGCCCTAGAGGTCCTGCGCCAGGAACTGCTGGACCTATTTTGTCGCCAAGCCTACCG
>JBGTDP010000244.1:0-5029 GCA_041748255.1 Thermosynechococcaceae cyanobacterium
GATATCTTAAGCGGTTTCGAATTCTATCGGAGCGCTATCGCAATCGCCACAGGCGTTTTGCCTTGCGCTTCAACTTGATTGCTGGGCTCTACAACTATGAATTGCCTCTGCCATGCTGACCTTTTGCAAGAACTCTATTCATCAAATGTGCGGCACTTAATCGCATGATTCAGATCGCTAAACCCGATAGCTATGAAGTCCAAGCTTAATCTCAGACTTCCTCAAGTCCAAATCTGTCTTCTTTCTCATTCATGCAACAACGCCGATTGCTTTTGTCGATGATGACTGTCTTCTGCACGAAGATTGGATAGATCAAGCAGCTAAGTTTATCTCATCCCATCCAGACTGTGGAGCCTTAGGTGGTAAAGTCACCTTAGATTGGGAAACACCGCCACCTGCCTTTGTCTTGAACTATCAATATGCCTTTGCTGCCCAGGATCATGGGGTGGTAGCAAAGCAAGTGTCTTGTCTGGTAGGTGCAGGATTAGCAGTGAAAAGATCGGCAATCTCTGATTGTGGCTGGATAAACAAGCCGTTGCTTGACGATCGCGTGGGCAAGCGTCTCATATCCGGCGGCGATGTAGAAATCGCTTTGCGAATTCGTAGCGCTGAATATGAGCTTTGGTACACTCCTAAATGTCAGTTGATGCATATTATTCCTTCAAGACGGACTTCGCAAAAGTATCTCATTGACATCAACTACGGTCTTGGCACTTCCCAACTCTATGGAGATACGATGCTCTGGCCGGATTCTTATCCAGCTTGGTTAGTGACCTCTACATTGGATGCCTTTAAATTGTCTGTCGAGATATTAGTTCATGTCTTAAAAGCCACGATTAAACGCAGGCCAATAACGGAAGTTGTCATAAATTCAAGTTTTGTTCGCGGTAAGTGGACAGGCATCGGTCGTTTGCTTTGGATGGATACTCAAAAACGTCAAGAGTTATTGGGATCTGCAAAAGTAGCAACTTCCAAAGGTTAGCTGCTAGATCTATGGAATGAAAAAAAATTAAGCTAATACTGAGGTCGGTTTCGTGAGTCATCCCTGGCAAGTTGTGCACCTTGAGCTAAGTGAAGGCATTCCTACCTTGCCTGAGGTTGCTAGCTGCGAGGGACTGCTGCTAGTGTTCTGGTGGCACGGCGTTCCCCTGGGGCATCAGGAGATCTTAGCTGCGCAGTTACCAGTGTCTGCATCACACCTGATCAACTTAGCGCTACAGGCCATTACGCCGACAGTCGGCTCTCATTTACTTGAGCAAGGCTTTAAAGGAAGCTTGCCTGTTGTCTCTAAAAAACCTTCTGGAAAATCTTCTCCTGACTTTTATGCCCTGATGGCCTTGGAGTCCCCATTAGAAAAACTGCGGGCACAATGGTTGCAGTCTATCGATTACTCAGTTTCCGTCGTGATCTGCACGCGGGATCGACCTGAGCAACTAGCAAAATGCTTGCGATCGTTGCAAACTTTGTCCCAAGTTCCTGCCGAGATCCTGGTGGTGGACAATGCCCCTACTTCAGAGGCCAGCCGTCAAATCGTCACTCAAATACCAGGGATCCGGTATGTCCTAGAACCTCATCCAGGATTGAGTACGGCCCGCAATACAGGGATCCGTCATAGTACAGGGGAGATTATCGCCTTCACTGATGATGATGTGACAGTTCATTCTGACTGGATCATGCGTCTACAACAAAGCTTTCAAGACCCCAAAATATTGGCGGTTACTGGGTTGATGCTACCAGCACAACTGGAAACAGAAGCACAATTAATTTTTCATAGAGGGTCTGGAGGCCCTGGTTGGAAGTATCAAGCCCTCACCTTTGATCCCCAGTTTTTTAAGGAGATGAAGCATCGAGGGGTTCCAGTTTGGCGAATTGGAGCTGGAGCTAACATGGCCTTTCGCCGAAAGGCTTTTGAGCTAGTCGGAGACTTCGACGAACGATTAGGAGCCGGAGCCTCTGGATGTAGTGAAGATTCAGAACTGTGGTATAGGCTGCTTGCTGAAGGCTGGTGTTGTCGCTATGACCCAACGGCTGTGGTTTTTCACGCTCATCGGAGTGACTTGGATAGCTTAAAGCAACAGATGTATCAGTATATGCGGGGGCATGTAGCAGCCCTTTTGGTTCAGTTTGCTAGGTACAAACACTGGGGCAATCTACGTCGGCTACTGGTTGCCTTACCCAGGTACTACAGCAGGTTGCTTTTAAAAGGATTTTCTAAGGGCTTTAAAGGTAGAAACAGTACTCTTGGAGCTGAAATTCTAGGATGTTTTTCAGGAGTGAGTTTCTACTTGCAGAACAGTTTCTCTAGACAACCCTTACCCTGGGATCAAAAGGTGAAGAAATTATGACTGCCAATAAAGTAGTAAAACCTTCCCTTCAAGCCGCTCTGGCCCACAAACCTGCATTAGAGAAGTTTCTCTCTGATAACCCCTTTCCTAATCCATTCACGCTGGGCTTCTTCTATCGCGAGAAAATGCGTGCCGTTCATCGTATTGCCCCCGATCTGCCCTACCAGGAGATTTTAGAAGTTGGCGGGGGTCAGGGAGGACTAACAGCCTTATTGTATCCACAAGCAAAAGTTACAAACCTTGACTTTAATCCTGAGTACGCCCAAGCTGCCTGCAACCAACAAGAACAAGTTCATTTTATCTGTGGAGATGCCACAGCATTGCCCTTCCCCGACAATTCTTTTGATGCCGTGACTATGTTCGATGTTTTAGAGCATATTCCTGACCATGAAAAAGCTATATCAGAGGCACTACGAGTCTTACGACCTGAAGGATTTCTTTTGGTGAGCACTCCCAATGAGACCTGGCGGTTCCCATACTATGGATTTATGAAATCTATCTGTCCTAGTGAAGCAGAGATCATGGCTGAGTGGGGTCACGTTCGGCGTGGCTACACCCTGGAGGAACTTAAAAGTCTAATTGGTTTACCTTGCCAGAGCTATGCCACCTTTATTAATCCGGTTACAGTGCTGGGTCATGATATTGCCTTTTCAGATTTGTCACCTCGTCATCGGCAACTTTTTTGCAAACTTCTGACTCCCTTAACTTGGATCAGTTACTACCTACATAATCCTCAAGCAATGGGAACAGAAACAGCATCAGCTTGGCAAAAGCCGGATAGAAATCAACAACAAGTTGGAAGCTAAGAGGTTCTACACTTAGCACCTTGAAATTATTTCAGGCTGAAAAAACTATTACAGTAAAAAGCTTTCATCTATCTTTTAAGCGGTGTTATAAGGTCAGCTTTCTAGCCCAAGGAATCCTCAATTCATATCAAGTAATGATTAGGAAACCCAAGGAATATAACGTTATTCTTCTGTATGTTTAACCTACAAGACCAATGACAGTTGGCAATACTTCTAAAAGAAGCACGATCGCCCTACTTCACTGGGGAGATTTGATCGAAGACTTTTTAGATACCATCAATGTCTCTTTTGAAGCTTTCTGCAACGAGATGACCGGGGGCTGGATGTTTGGCTATATCGAGGCTCTGAAGCTAGCTGGGATCCAAACCGTTTTGTTTTGCATTTCGGCTCGCCAGACTAAATCACTGCACTTGATCCATAGACCCACAGGAGCCAAGATTTGTGTTCTTCCTGCCCCTGAGATTTATCAGGCGGCCCGTCGTTACATTCCCAATCCCTACGGATGGACCTTCAAAGAAACCTTTGGGGATGTTCAGGGTGCTCGTCGTATTCCTTTGAGACTCCTCAAGGATATTGCCCCTTACCTAGCCACTCCCCTTAGACAGCTTGCGCGAGAACTGCATCGTCAAGACTGCCAAGCGATCTTGTCTCAGGACTACGAACATGCTCGCTTCGATATATGTGTGCTGCTGGGAAAGCTAATTTCCCGACCTGTATTTGCAACATTCCAGGGAGGAGACTTTCAATTGAGTCGATTTGAACGTCTCCTACGCCCTCTAAGCCTCCAAGCTTGTGCTGGACTGATTGTGGGAACGCAAACAGAAATACATCGCCTACAAAATCACTACCGCCTCCCGCCGACAAAGTTGGCTCGCATTTTTAACCCTATGGATGTTGCTAACTGGCAACCAATGGACCGTAGGAAAGCACGGGCAGAGATTGATCTTCCACTCAACGCCCAGATAGTGATATATCACGGACGAATTGAGTTACATCGAAAAGGATTAGATATTCTAATAGAAGCCTGGGAGCAGCTCTGCAATGAGCGTCCTGGGCAGGATCTGCACCTGTTGCTGGTGGGGACGGGCAGGGATGCAAATAAACTAAGGGATCGCATCAATACAATGCAACTACCCGGAATAAGATGGATAGATGAATATATCCGCGATCGCACAGCAATTCAACGTTACCTCTCTGCTGCTGATGTTTATGTCCTCCCGTCCCGGCACGAAGGGTTTCCGGTCGCCCCTCTAGAGGCAATGGCCTGCGGCCTCCCTATTGTGGCAGCTCAGGCTCCGGGGGTGCCTGATATTCTTGAAGGGGATAAAACCTCAGGGGGGCTGGTTGTGCCCTGTGAAAACGCAGCAGCACTGGCTTTAGCTCTGGGGCAAGTTCTAGATGATCAAGATTTGCGGCATCGACTCGGTAAAGCTGCCCGAGCAAGGGTGGAAGCTTGCTTCTCGCTAGAAGTGGTTGGTAAGCAACTCCGTCAGGTTCTATTGAGCTGATGAGTTTAACTTAAAGTTCAACTTGAAGTTTCGGAAAAGACAAATCCACGGCTGGTAGATGTTGCCCAATCTGATCAATTCGGCTGGTCTCCGCGAGACTATAATTCAGATCTAAGTTTATTCTGAAAATCTTCAGTGGCATGGGCAACACGTTTGGGCATTTATTTAGGATCACAACCTTTGGGGAGTCCCATGGGGGGGCAGTTGGGGTCGTGATTGATGGGTGTCCCCCGTTACTTGAAATTACCGCCGCCGAAATTCAAGTAGAACTGGATCGCCGCCGTCCGGGGCAAAGTCGAATTACCACCCCCCGCAAAGAAACCGATACCTGCGAAATTCTTTCTGGGGTGTTTGAAGGCAAGACCTTGGG
>JBGTDP010000245.1:0-8952 GCA_041748255.1 Thermosynechococcaceae cyanobacterium
TTCCATTCGCACCACTCCCTATCAGGATGGGCTCCTGCTGCTGATTGGCGGAGAAGGCCACAAAGTTGGCAGTGTTTCAGATACCCAAGAGCGATACCTGAAGCTGGAGGAATATGCCCGAGATCGCTTTGGGGTGACTGAGTTTGAGTATCACTGGTCCACCCAAGATATGGTTTCTTTTGACAAGCTGCCTTTCATTGGCAAACTTACTCCTTTTAGCAACCATGTTTATGTGGCAACAGGCTTTAGCCTCTGGGGAATGTCAAAAGGCACCCTGGCTGGAATGCTGCTGACGGATATGGTTCTAGGCAGGACAAACCCTTGGGCAGGACTTTATGATGCCACCCGCGCCACCCCATTTTTAACTCAAGAATTTCTCAAAGAAAGTGTGGATGTGGCAACCCACTGGGTGGGCGATCGCTTCAAAGGTGCCCAAACTGATTCCCTATCAGAGGTGATTCCAGGAGAAGGCCGACTGGTGACCCTCAACGGGGACAAAGTAGCCGCTTACCGAGACGAGCAGGGAGACGTTCATACCGTTTCGGCAGTGTGCCCCCACCTGGCCTGTATTGTCAACTGGAATTCCGCTGAGAAGAGTTGGGATTGCCCCTGTCACGGCTCTCGGTTTACCTATGAGGGCAAAGTTATTCAAGGACCAGCGGTCAAAGATCTAGCGCCACAATAGCGGCTCTGGGCTTTCTTACAATAGACTGATTGGGCTGGCATTTGTTTTGGGTAGCTCAATCCATATTTCCAAATGATTTACAGGTTCGGCCTTATCCAGATCTCAGGTTCGATAAATTTATATGACCGCTAGTCAGGACCCCTGCTATCGTCTGATCACGATTTCCGTCAGTCATTACTGCGATAAAGTCCGCTGGGCGATCAACAGGCTCAACCTCCCCTACGTCGAAGAACCCCACATGCCCCCTTTTCATCGCTTGGCAACCAGTCGAGCGGGCGGCAAAACGGTGCCGGTGCTGGTGGGTGCAGCCGGGGTCTGGACTGATTCCACTGAGATTTTGCATTACTTGGATAGTATCGCCCCTGCCGATGCTAAGCTTTATCCCGCTGACCCGGCTTTGGGCCAAGCGGTTAAAGAATGGGAGGATTTGTTTAATGATCGCCTGGGGCCTGCTGTGCGTCGTTGGGCCTACTTTTACCTGCTAGATGATCACAAATATATTCAAAGCAGATGGTGTGAAGGGGTGCCCCTGGTTGAGCGGGGATTATTTCCAGTCATTTTTCCGACCATGCGATCGCTAGCCCGGCGCAGCATCAATATTACAGCTGAATCAGCCTTAGAGGCCCACAAGCAAATCACATCTGTTTTTGAGGCGGTGGGCAGCGCAATGGCCGATGGACGTACTTATTTAGTCGGCAACCAGTTTTCAGCCGCTGATCTGACCTTTGCGGCCCTGGCCACCCCCGCCCTGAGACTGGCAAAGCCAACGCTGAAATATTCTCAGTCTCACCCAGCGTTAATCAATCAAATGACCTCTGAGGTCAAAGCGTTTCGAGCCAGCCCAGCAGGAACCTACGCCCTTGGTCTGTTGGCAGCTAGACCCTAACTCTGATCTGATTGCCCAAACTCTATATCTGTTTCTAGGGCCTGGTAGAGCGGGTAAGCGGCCTCTAAATGCAGACCTTAAGTCAGCATTTAGAGGCTGGCACCGTTAATCTCTGAGCGCTGCATCTGTGAAATCTTCGTATTCATCGCCAAGGTGTTTGAGTTGATCTAAGCGATCGCTCGGTTCCATTTGACGAAGTTCCTGCAGTCGCTGTTCAAACTCTACGGTGCGGTGGTTTAAAACCTGGGCTTGATAAATCAAAGAGTGCTTCCATTCATTCAGCTCTGCCCGCTGGACACTAAGTTTTTCCTGCAACAGGGAAGTATTTTGCAGACTTTTAACCAGCAGTGAGGTCGCATCCTTAAGTTTGACGATCCGGTGCTGATCCTGAAGTTCCGCCAAGACCAGCACTCCTGAAGAAAACTGACTTGCCTCTGGAGCCGGGATTACCTCAGGAGCGATTTCAGACCAAACCAACCCTGGCTTGAGTTGGGCCAAGAGCTTTAGCTCTGTCTTGCGGTTTATTAGGCCACTACTTTGTTGCACTTGTGCCAGGTACAGCAATTAAGAACCTCTGAACAACGCCTAACGGGGATACGCCTCTTAGGACTAAGGAGAAGAATATCTCTACGTGCAGCTTTTCTGCCTGTTTCCACTAGCATAACAAGTCCCTGAGGAGCAGAATTTTAGCTTCAACGCTTTAACCTGCCGGAGCTGCGGGTCATAGAGGATGGACGGAGAAGTGCTAGCTTAAGTTCCCCTAGGGCTTGGCAGCGGGAGGTTTTTCCTGAACTGCGTCCGCCAAAGTGTGGAGTAAATCACTTAAAATCTTGCGTAGGCGATGTTCTCGTCTAGCCACGGCACTACCAGCTTCGCCAAATCGGTCTTCAAGCTGGACCCGCTTTTGGTTAATTGGGTCTCCTGACTCCTCGGTACTTGTGCGCGTCCGCTCATACCAGGATTGGGCTTCGTCTAGATACTCTTTGACCTCTCCATGGCGACTCCCATACCGAGCTGTGAGATTTGCTTTTAATAAAGCCAGTTGGGCCTGAAGATCCCCATACCGTTTCTTCATCAAGGCAAAATCTTCGCTCTCTTGAAAAGTAGCGATCGCCGCTATGATTTGTTCCTTCAGCTCAGAGGGGGCTTCTCGACTAGCTTCTTCAATGGTTACCAAGCTAGTTTCAACATCCTGCTCAAGCTGTTCTTCTTCAGAGGCTAGCTGCGCTTGAAGCTGTTTAACTTCAGCTTGAGTTTTGGCCAGGGACTGCTCCCGAGCGCTGCTAATTCCTTCTACCACCCCTTCAATCGAGGCAGTGATTTCTTCCTTGGCATCACTGCCGCTTTCTCGCAGATTGACAATCACCGCTGAAATTGCATCTGTGACAATTGAGCGAATTTCAACCGAGCCCACTTTGACCTCTGAGGCCACTTGGGAAACAGCACTGCGAAAAATTTCTCGCACTCTTTCTGCCCGTAGCTGGCCTTCAGCTTTGGCTTGCTGCAGGTCTTTGGTTACTTGATCTTTAATTGAATTAGGCATCAGTTAGCTCCTGATCAAAAAATTGGCTGGACTGGGCCTGTTAGCGTTTATCAATTCCTGATATCAACGCCTAAAGCGGAGAAAACAAACAGGCTTTGTCCAACTGCTTTGATCCTGGCGAAAATCTCTGGCCAGCAACCCTGCCTTGAGAAGGAAAAACGGCCTCCCCCTCGGCATAGGTTTCAAAGAACTGACATTTTCAAGGGTTATGAAACTTTGGTCGAGGCTGAAAATTCATTCGGCTAGGACACTACTGCCCCAGATAGGCTTCTAGCACTTGAGAATTATGCTGAATTTCTTTCGGGGAGCCCACTGCCAGATTACGGCCTTCGGCTAAAACCCAGACGAGATCGCACAGGGACATGATCACATCCATATTGTGCTCAATGATTAAAAAGGTAATTCCCTGGCGGTTCCAGGACTGAATGTGATTGCAGATCTGGTTAATCAAGGTGGGATTAACCCCCGCAGCTGGTTCATCCAACAAGATTAGTTTAGGATCGCTCATTAACACCCGCGCCAATTCTAATAGCTTGCGCTGTCCCCCAGACAGCGCCCCGGCGTATTCATGAGTCATGTGGGCCAGACCAACAGACTCTAAAATTTCTCCAGCCCGGTCTCGGAGCTTTTGTTCTTC
Source organism: Thermosynechococcaceae cyanobacterium (assembly GCA_041748255.1). Classification (GTDB taxonomy): domain Bacteria; phylum Cyanobacteriota; class Cyanobacteriia; order Thermosynechococcales; family Thermosynechococcaceae; genus JBGTDP01. The sequence goes on from JBGTDP010000245.1 coordinate 3,752, forward strand.
TTTTACCACCTGCATCGGCTGAAACCAGGTATTCCAAAATTTCTCCCCCGTTTGATGCGGCGCGGCCAGCAGCATATTGTCCAAGACTGAGAGCCGAGATAAGACCCGCGCCACTTGAAAGGTGCGGATCATCCCCTGGAGGGCAATCTGATGGGGCTGCAGATGTTGAACGGGTTCGCCATCAAAGCTTATCCGTCCTTGATCAAGGCGAATAAAGTTGCACAGCAAATTAAACAGGGTTGTCTTGCCAGCGCCGTTGGGGCCAATTAAACCGGTGATTGAGTGTTTGGCAACTTCAATCGAGACATTCTCGACTGCATGAATGCCACCAAAGGCTTTAGATAAATGATTGGCCGTCAGCAACGATCCTAAAGCAGGTTCAGTCGCCACTGGCTGGGGACTGGCAGAATGATTATCGACCAAGGGTGAGTTCCTCCTTTTTGCCTAAAATGCCTTGGGGTCGCCACATCATTAGAATAATCAGCACCAAACCAATAATCATGATTCGAAAGGCTCCCTGGCGAGCATCATCCAGGGGCAGAATTTCTGGGAGCACAAACCGAGTCAGGGCATTGTAGGCCCAAAAAATCACCGCCCCCAAAAGCGTACCAATATTATTCCCAGACCCACCCAGGATCACAATAATCCAGGCTTGAAAGGTGACCAGAGGCACAAAGCCATCGGGGTTGATAAACGTCAACTGCCAGGCATAGAAAGACCCGGCAATCCCAGCGATCGCCCCGCCGAGCATAAACGCCTGCAACTTATACCAAAACACATTTTTGCCCAGGGCTTTGGCGACTTCTTCATCTTCGCGGATGGCTTTAAGGACTCGGCCCCAGGGCGATCGCACCCACCGCTCTAGTTGCCAGTACACCAGCCCCAAGGTTGACAGCAACAGCAACATTAACCCGGCTTTATAGGAATAGTCCCAGAGGGCAACGACTCCAGACCAGTAAATTACGCCCCCCAGCAACAGGCCAAACACCCCTAGAACAACTAAGCCCCAGTCATTCATGGTTCGAGACTTAAGCGTGCGTGGCAACTGCCGTCCCAGCCACTGTAACAACTGCCAGGCTGCCAAGCCAATCACCAGGCTCAGCAGGGCAATCATGATTCCTTTAAGCAGTCCGTCCGGTTCGATTGTTGCCAGGGGTAGGGGATAGCCGTAGACACCACGGGTGCCACGGGTTAGCCACTCTTCGTTTAAGGCTACTAACCTAACCACCTCAGAAACTCCGATGGTGACGATCGCCAAATAATCTTCTCGCAGTCGCAGGGTTGAAAGCCCAATCAACAGCCCCAACCCTGCCGCCAGGGCAGCGCCAGCTAGAACAGCTAAGATCACAGGCGTGCCGTTAACCGTCAGTAAGACGGTTGTATAGGCACCCAGGGTCATAAAGGCAATATGACCGAAGTTAATCAGCCCCGTAAACCCCCACTGTAGATTTAAGCCCAACCCAAACAGGGCAAAGGTGGCTGTAAAGATAGCCAGGGAAACAAAATAATCAGCACTCATCGTCTCAAAAAAGCTTATCACCGCTAGGGTGAATTGATTCTACCCCAGGGAGTAGAGGTTAAATGTTAGGAGATAACGAATCTTTCTAGCATAGCTGTGGGAAACTGCAATCAAGACGCTATCGTAAACCCGAATCAATTTGAGAATCGCTATGGATGCTGCTGCCCTCTGGCAACGTTACCAGGATTGGCTTTATTACCACGAAGACCTTGGCATTTATGTTGATGTCAGTCGCATGGGTTTTGATCAAGGGTTTGTAGAAGCTCTGAGGCCCAAATTTGACCAGGCTTTTGAGGATCTAAAGGCCCTAGAATCAGGGGCGATCGCTAATCCCGACGAGAACCGGATGGTAGGGCATTACTGGCTCCGAGACCCGGACTTGGCCCCGACGCCAGAGATAAAGCAGACGATCATCCATACCATGGAGCAGATTGAGACCTTTGCCCACAGGGTCCATACCGGAGAAATTCACCCCCCCGCCGCTACCCAGTTTACCCATCTGCTCTCAATTGGGATCGGCGGCTCGGCCCTGGGCCCTCAGTTTGTCACCCAGGCCTTGGCCCCCACCCCTCGCCTGCAGACCTACTTTCTAGATAACACTGACCCAGCCGGGATTGATTGCACGTTTGCAGCGTTAAAAGATCACCTGGCCACAACTCTGGTGATTACAGTCTCTAAGTCTGGGGGCACTCCTGAAACCCGCAACGGCATGTTAGAGGCCCAAAGGCAGTTTGAGCAGGCTGGCTTAACCTTTGCACCGCAAGCGGTGGCGATTACCGGCACCGACAGTCAGTTGGATCAACGTGCCCAGACCGAAGGCTGGCTGGCAACCTTTCCCATGGAAGACTGGGTGGGGGGGCGAACCTCAGAACTCTCTGCCGTGGGGCTACTCCCGGCAGCCTTGCAGGGTATTCCGATCCGGGAGATGTTGGTGGGAGCCAAACAGATGGATGCTGCCACCCGGCTGCCCAAGATTCAAGCAAACCCGGCTGCCCTGCTGGCCTTGGCTTGGTACTTTGCCGGTAACGGTCAAGGCGAAAAAGATATGGTTGTGCTGCCCTATAAAGATAGCCTGATGCTTTTTAGTCGCTACCTGCAGCAGTTGGTGATGGAATCCCTGGGCAAAGAGAAAGATTTAGAGGGGCAAGTTGTTCATCAGGGCATTGCCGTCTACGGCAACAAAGGCTCCACTGATCAGCACGCCTACGTCCAGCAACTCCGCGAAGGGGTAGCTAACTTTTTTATCACCTTCATTGAGGTCTTAAAAGATCGACAAGGTCCTTCACTAGAAATTGACCCAGGAGTGACCTCCGGTGATTATCTCTCTGGGTTATTAATTGGCACCCGCCGCGCCCTCTACGAGAATCAGCGCGACTCAATCACGATCACGATTCCCGAAGTCACGCCCCAAGCTGTCGGGGCTTTAATCGCCCTCTACGAAAGAGCTGTGAGCTTGTATGGGTTTTTAGTTCATGTCAATGCCTATCATCAGCCGGGGGTTGAAGCTGGCAAAAAAGCCGCTGCCGCCACTCTGGAGGTGCAAAAACAAGTGATGCAGGCTCTGGAGCAAGCCTCTGAACCAATTTCTCTGACTAACTTGGCTGAGAAAGCAGGAGCACCAGACCAGGTTGAAACTATTTATAAGATCGTCCGCCATCTGCAAGCCAACGATCGCGGCCTCCAGCTTCAAGGCAATCTAGGTAATCCGGCTAGCTTATCCGTCTCCCTTAATTGACGGGAACCTATCTATAGAGATAGCTCAAGCATTGTCTTACTACTCAATCCTGGCCAGGATAATCTTAATATCGGGCCTGAAGATACACTGAAATATTCTGTCTAATCGGTGAAGGTTTAAGAATGCCTGAGTGTATTTACTGTAGGGAAACAAAATCGGATAACGAATTTACACTAGAGCACGTTATACCTCAGTTTCTTGGCGGCGCACAGGCACCTGATGAGCTAAAAACAAGAGATGTATGTGGAACCTGTAATAGTAACCTTGGACTGTTTGTAGACGCGGCATTTGAGAAAGACTTCCTAGTTTATACTGAGCTGATCGAGTCTGCATATGCCTTTTTTAATCCAGAGAAGCCAGCCGCGCTACCTCTGAGGTATATGGGAGCCTCCGATGTAGCTCCTCCCGATATGAAAGACGATGAGATATGTGAATGTTGGTTGGGGCCGCTGGGAGAGCAGATATATTGGATTAGGCCAAAAGATGATCGGATGTATTGGTACTCAGGGGGAAATCCAAGAACAGTAAAAAAAATAAAGACCCGTGCGTATTTCTTGTTTGCCGAACGGTCACAAAAAAATCCATTGTTGACTTGGCTAGCCTTTAAAGACGCTTTTTCCGGTCGTCGAGTTAAGAAGATCATGTGCGGCACAGTTGAAGGTGCTGATCCAAAGGCTATTGGTTTTTCTGAGCCTGACAAGCTAGACAAATTACGCAGTCAATATATTACAGATGCGTGCGATAGCGGTCAGCAGCGAAAGTTTCAACTATCAATGTACATACGCTATGATGTGCGGTTCATGGCTAAGCTCGCGTTAGGCATGTCCCATGTTCTATTTGGTCATGAGATAAGAAACTCGGGTTATGCGAACGAGTTGTATAAAGCACTTTGGTTTAAAGAGGGAGATGCAGAACCAAGCGTTCAAGGCGTGGGAGTATTATCCAGCGCAGATAATTTCCTTGAAGAACATTGTGGTGTTGCTCATGGAGTTACAATCACAGTTCTCCCGGCATCAGATTTAATTGGGATAAACCTGAATTTAAGCAGGAAAATGAACTGGTCAGTCGTCTGTGCAAAAATCCAAGACTTAACAAATGAGCAAATTGAGAAAATAAAGGATGGTATCTGTGTTGTCCTGTTCAAATCGCTGGACAAGGGAGTGAGAGTAACACTTCCTGAATTAATAGCTCACAACTTGGGCAATATTCAACATCCCGAGCTTGCTGAAATTGAACACCAGGCAAACATACATAGCGATTATTTTCAAAATCTTTAAGAAAGTAGGAAAAAATTATGGCGACGAAATAATATGGCTTTGGAAATGTTAGTCGGTCTAAATGTCATAGATGATGAGGCATATCAATATTATCGTGATGAGATGATGCCAATTCTTAAAAGCTATGGGGGCGGATTTGGCTACGATTTTAAGGTTTCTGAAGTTCTCAAATCTGAGACAGACGCACCTATTAATCGAGTGTTCACAATTTACTTTGCGAACAAAGATGCGATGGATTCATTCTTCTTAAACGATCAGTATCTTAAGATCAAGCAACAATATTTTGAGCAGTCAGTGACTAATACAACGGTTATCGCGACCTATGAACATTAATAGAGGCTACCCGATACTCAAGCTGGCTATATTAACGTCAGCTAAGGTTTGTTTCAGGTAAGAACGTGTTTGAGAAGAATTAGGCTAGCCTTCTGAGCATGAGATTGACCATTGCCGCATACAGCATCATCTCACTAGTGGTGGGCAAATATTCATAATCTTTGCTCAAACGACGGTAGTGCCCAAACCAAGCAAACGTGTGCTCCACCACCCAGCGGCGAGGAAGAACCTGAAAACCCTGCTGGTCCTCAGGACGTTTGACCACCTCTAGCGTCCACCCCAAAGCCGATTTAACCCAAGCCGTAAACGCTCTGCCTCCAAAGGCTCTATCAGTCCA